>QMMS01000003.1 GCA_003647375.1 Deltaproteobacteria bacterium | reverse complement strand
TGCGGGAAAGCCGGAGAACTTCAGATCCTACGTTGCTGAGGGTTCGAAGTAAAAAACTACGACTTCACCCTCAGGCGCCTTGACTCTGAAGCCCTCCGGCTTTTGCAACGACAGGGTTAATATGAGGATGAAAACGATGGAACAGGATTGTAACAACTTTTACAAAACCGTTCCTTGATATTGATAGCCGTTCTACTGGATAAGTATGATTACAGTGTAGTAGATGGGTGATAATTGTGATCAGTTATAAAAAAGTTGCACGAATTCAAAGGAATTGGTGAAATGACAGATTCACAAAAACCTAAGAAATCAGTCAGTAAAAAGGGATGGTGGTTTGGCTTAGGGTTGGGAGCTGTTTTAACTGTCCTTGTCGTGTTGGCATCGGGCTTTATGATCGAGACCACCAACACCGATACGTTTTGTGTCTCCTGCCATGCCATGAATCCCTTTCGTGACTCTTGGAAACAGGCTGTTCATGGTGGTGAAAATCCACAGGGATTCGCCGCCCAGTGCGTGGATTGCCACTTACCCCATGGAAACTTCATTGAGTATGTCACCGCCAAAGCCGTCACCGGCACCAGTGACGTGATCCAGAACATGATCATTGATGTGGCAGAATTTGATTGGATGGGCAATTCGGAAAAGCGTCGCATGAAATTTACCTATGATTCGGCCTGCCGTCGTTGTCACCAACAGCTGGATGCGGCACCTGGGATGCCCAGGGGCGGTTTTTTGGCCCACCGTGCTTATTTGCGGGGAGACACCACCAAGAAATGTGCCGAATGTCATCCCCATGTGGGGCATAAAAATATGGCCGAAATGGTGGGTCGTTACTTTAGAAATTTTAAAAAGCAGATATAGTCATAATATTTGATGATGGGGTTTAACCTAATGGGTCATTTAAATTTGCAGTGAGTAAAAGGAGGATGGTATGAAGCTGACGCCAGGCAAAATTGGGATCTTGGCACTGTCTGTACTGGTAGCCGCCATAGCCGTATCAATCGGCGCCGAAGAATATCCCAACATTCCCAAAGAATTGGTTATTAAACGAGGCTTTACCAAGGAAGCGCTGCAGTGTATCGAATGTCACGCCGGGAAAATACCCGGCACGGTAGAAAGCTGGAAGAAAAGCAGGATGAGTCATGCCGGGGTATCCTGCTACGACTGCCATGTCGTGGATAAATCATCTCCCATGGCCAGCCAATGCGAAGGGATCAAGGGAACGAGCACATTTATTTCACCCATGGTTTCTTCCAAAACCTGCTCCCGCTGCCATCCCCAGGAAGTGGAGCAATTTCTAAAAAGCGGCCACGCTGAATTGGCCAGCGGCGCGGTAACGAGTCCTGAAAGGGCCGGCCTCAGCAAACTTCAATTCTATTATGAAGGCGGGGGATTTATGACCCAAAAGAAATTTACCTGGGTCTATGGTACGCCAAAAGAAGCTACAGCCATTGAACGTGCCCCGCGTGCTTCCGGATGTCAGCCTTGTCACGGCACCACCGTGGAACTGGGCCCGGACAACAAGCCGATTAACGAAACCTGGCCTGGTGGCGTGGGCACCATCTATCCGGATGGCTCGATCGGAACGTGTACGGTGTGCCATGAACGGCATACATTCAAAAAATCCGATGCCCGTAAACCCGAAGCCTGCGGCGCCTGTCATCTGGGTCCGGATCATCCCAACGTCGAGATCTATCTGGAGAGCAAGCACGGCCAATTGTATCAAACCCAGGGAGAAGATTGGGAATTTGACAGCCCGCCGGATGCCTGGGAGCCGGGCGACTATACAGCACCCACGTGTGCTACGTGCCACATGAGCGGCATCGGCGATCTGGCCACCACCCATAATGTTCAGGAACGGCTCAAGTGGGATCTGATGCATAAAAAATCAGTGGTGCGCTCCGGCAACCGCGGTGACGGTGTCAAAGGCGAGGAGAAGATGAGAAAGGTTTGTGCCAACTGCCACGGACCCTCCCATATCAAAACACAACGCGATATGCTGGATAATTCCGTGGGTTTGTACAACATGTACTGGGACGGTGCCGTGAAAATGAGGAAAGAACTGGCCGACAAAAATCTGTTGGGACCGGATCCATGGCAGGACGGCTTCCAGGAACTGGAGTACTACCTGTGGCATCATACGGGTCGTAGGGCACGCCAGGGCGCGGCTATGAATGCACCGGACTACGCTCACTGGCACGGCTTTTTCCAGGTCTTCCAGGTTTACCAGGACATGGAGAATATCTACAAAAGCCGTATAGAGACCGGAAAGATCGAAAAATACAGTACGGTGATAAGCTCCGCGCCCTACTAAGAGGATTCCTATAATTAGGTTGTATCGCGGTTTGGTTTCAAACCATTCCTGATGCCCTCTATACCCCAAAAGCCAAATTCCGCCCAGCGGGATTTGGCTTTTTATTTTATAAGATTATTGACACGATGATAAGGAAGATATGTATTGCATATATATTATATGGCAAAAGGTTATGCCCACCCTCGACGCCTTGGATCTGAATCCCTCCGGTTTTTGCAACATTGGGGTAAAGTCACTGGTAGTCGGCTCTGATTTATTAATAAAGGAGAATAGAACGATGATTGCATGTTGTGGACTGGATTGCTCTAAATGCGAAGCGTATCTTGCTACCCGGGAAGATAATGATCTCAAGCGGGCAGAAGTGGCAAAAAAATGGTCTGTGCAGTATAAGGCCGACGTTAAACCGGAATATATTAATTGTGATGGCTGCAGAACTGGGGGAAAATTATTCTTCTATTCTTCAGACATGTGTGAAATCCGTAAGTGTTGTATGGAAAAAGAGTTAGAAAACTGTGCTGCCTGTGAGATGTATATATGCGACAAACTCAAAGCTTTTATTGCCTTAGCTCCGGAAGCGGGTAGTGCTTTAGAGAAATTACGTATGTGATAACAAATCTATTGTTTTTAGATGATTGACGACTCTATCGTGATGTTTTCTTTCGGTTTTCCATTGGAAAAAACCATTCATTGTCGCTGTGCAATCCGACACCAGATAACTATCAATTCCCTTTTTGATCGCAGTTCGCATGGTTTTTGCGACGCATTGATCCGTAGTAAAACCGCAAACAAGTAAGGTCTCAATATCGTTATCTTCGATAATCTGTTCCAGGTCGCTTCCCACAAAAGCATCAAAGGCGTAACGACCGGTGACAAGAATATCGCCTTCTTTGAACAATTCCTCCATGATCTCCGATTTCCGAGTGCCTTTGGTAAAGACTTTCCCGAATGTTAACCAGGCCAGCCAGCCTTTTTTATTCTCAGGGTCGATGATCAATGGTGCATGGATGATTTTAACCCCTTTTTTTCTGGCTTCGTCAACGAGAGTGATGGTGTTTGCCAGAACATTTCTGGATGTCAATTGACCCTTTATCAGCCAATGATAAAGGCCTTTGGTTGTCCACTGATTTTGGAATTCGATTAAAACAATGGCTGATTTGCTTTTTTCAATATTCATACACGATCTCCTTTCCTCGATAAATTTGCTCCCAGAAAATACGCTGCCGAACTATTTATCCAAAAAAATTATGGCTTAAATAATGTTGAAAGACCCTGGTTTACCTTTTCTAATAGGCGATTCAGCTCTTGCCTATCTTTTTCAGACAGCTTAGCCATTAGTTTTCCAATGTGGCTGTAGTAATCTGGAAGCATTCCACCCAACAAATGCCGCCCTTTTTTTGTGAGTCGTATACCCAATTTTCTGCGGTCCTCCGGATGAGCGACTCGTTCAATAAATGCCTTTCGCTCCAGTCCATCCAATAGGCCCGTCATAGTGGCCCGTTTAACACCCACTTTTTCTGCAAGGGTTGATGGGTTTGTCGCCTTGTCTGGTGTACGATTCAATACGATCAACGTAAGAAAGCGCCCTTGCGACAAACCATACTTACCAAGAATGGCTTCAAAGGCGGTCAATAGATCGCTGCCGGTACGCAGCAGAACCGCGCATGATTTAAGCGCGGAAGGATCCAGGTCAGGGTAACGCTTGGTAAAGTCTTTTAAAGTGCGATCTGATGGAAGGTCTTTGAGGTAAAACATAAGCTTAATTCTCCCTAAGGATTAAATACGGAAGCTAATAATATGCCGCCTAATTATCAATGTCAACTACAATTTAGAGTTTTTCTAAGCCGAAGAAACTTATGGGCGTTTTCTGAGTGGAAATAAATTGCTTGACAAAGAAAACATTTATATATAAATAATTATATTTAAATGTCTAACGAGGATTGGATATGCTTAAATGTGCACTACTTGGTTTTCTGACGTATGAATCGAAAACCGGATATGAACTCAAACAAACAATGGATAAGTCAACCGGTCATTTCTGGCATGCTAAGCAAAGCCAGATCTATATGACACTGAAAAAGTTGGAAGAGGACGGATTGATCACATCTCATTCGGAACATCAGGCAACCCGTCCTGACCGCCGGGTTTATACCATTTCGGAATCCGGCGAAAAGACATTGCGAGAATGGCTTTCACAACCCGTAACCACGCTTGATACTACCAAGCAGCTATTGCTGCTGAAACTGTTCTTCTCAGGAAAACTGGAAAAAGAAACCATTTTGACGCAATTGCGACTGCTGCGCAACCTGCATGAGCAACAGGTTGAACTGTATAAAACCGAATCACCGGATTTTATTAAAGAAATTACGACGTTCCAACCCGAATTAAAACAGGATGCGCACCTGTGGGAGGCGACACGGCGTTTTGGTGAGTTATATGAGAATATGTATATCCGTTGGCTGGATGAGACCATTGCCATGGTAGAGGATAAAATATGAGAGGTTAGGAGAAATTTTTTACCTATTATATAATTAATTATATATAAATATATTCTTAACGTCCAAGGGAGGTGTAAAATGAAAAAACTTTACTTGCCGTTAATTATGTCTGTTTTCGTATGCTTTGTTTCGATGGCGTATGCGCAAACAGGAATGATTAATGTTGAGATTTCCGGAATTGAAGACCCAAAAGGATTGATGTCGATCGGATTGTACTCAGATGAAAAGGGGTTTCCCGATGATGGCAAAGAATACAAAGGAACGGATGTTGAAGTAACCGGGCAAACCGTTGTCTACACCTTTAAAGATGTTCCTTTTGGTACTTATGCCATTGCCGTTTTTCACGATGCCAATTCAAATGGTAAGCTTGACAAGAATTTCTTTGGAATTCCCAAGGAAGGGTATGCTTTTTCCAACAATGTGTTCGGCACATTCGGGCCGCCTGGTTTTAAGGATGTTTCTTTTGAACTGGCAGGCAGCAAGATGATAAAAATCGAAATGCGTTACTAAGGGGGAAAACATGAAAACCTTGCTAAAGTATTTGCCCTTTGCTGGAATTATCGCCATAAATTCTTTAGCCGTGGCAGGTGGTTACCGTCTGGAAGGTCTTAAACCCTATGTTTTGATCATAAGCTCTATTGTTCTTTTGAATTTGATCCTAGCGATATTACTAAAAGTCCGGAGTTATTTTCCCTACGGGGTCTCAGGAATCGTGATAATCGGGGCATTTTTTGTCTGTTTTGTGCCGTCACTCGGCCGGATATATTTGGAAAATGCCATCGCGGGTTTATATTTGGGTTTATTTCTGGTTGCGGTGCTTCCGCCTTTATTCAAATTGGACCCTTTCACTTATGAATTTTCAAAAAAGAATTATCCTGAAATCATCACCAAAACAGATCAATTTCGAAAGATAAACATCATCATCAATTATATCTGGGCGGGGTTGTTTGGGATTTCCATCATTTTATCCATCATCAAATATTCCAACGACGGTGGCATACAGGTTATTATTTCAAGTGTTGTCCCCATCGTTTTACTACTTGCAGTCGGCCTGCCGGTAAACATAAAATTACCCTCGATTTTAATGCAAACGACTCAAGGGGAACAGCTACATTTCGAATCGATCAAAGAATTATTCGAAGCAATGCCTCACGGATTAAATAAAAAACGTGCCAAAGGGGTTGATACGATTATTCAATTCCATTTAACGGGTGAGGAACCTACCGAGGGATATTTAACCATAAAAGATTTCGAATGCACATATACAACCGGCATTCACTCTAATCCTAAAACAACGATTACATCCGATTCCAGACTTTGGCTTGCCATTTCAAACAATGAAGTTTCGGGTGACCAGGCGTTTATCAAAAAGGAATACACGGCTGACGGAGATATAACCATATTGTTAAAATTAGGTGATTTGTTTGCTTCATCAACTGAAGAAGAAGTAAAAGAAGAACCTCGCGAAATTCAATTTACGTATAAAACTTTTAAACCGGGGCAAATCAATAAAATTGTTGTTTTCGATGGCGGCCCGCGAAACACTAAATTCAGCAAAACTACCTTCATGGTGAATCATTTCTGCAGGGGAGCCAAATCAGCGGGTGCCGACATTGAATATGTCAAGCTGAAAGACATGAAAATCAATCCCTGTACGGGATGTTATACCTGCTGGACAAAAACGCCTGGAGAATGTATTTTTCAAGATGATATGATCGACCTGCGGCTGAAATTCAGAAAAGCGGATTTAATTATTTTTGCCTCACCCCTATATATTTTCAATGTAACAGGTATCATGAAAAATTTCCTGGACCGGCTTTTACCGAACATGAAACCCTACATGTTGGTCGAAGACGGAGAGACAAAACATCCCCATCGTTATCCGGAAGATAAGCAGCAAGGCTTTATTGTGTTCAGTGCTGCAGGGTTTCCCGAAGTAGAGCACAATTTCGATGGATTAAAGGCAATGTTCAGATGTTTACACAGTCATTCTGAAAAGACTTCCCTTATGGGGGAATTTTATATGCCGGGAGCAGAACTGATTTCTCAACCGGTATATGCCGAAAGACGTGAGAGAATCGAGCAGGCATGTTCTAACGCCGGAGAGCAAGTTGTGAAAGAAGGGAAAGTCAATATGGCGTTTATGAGAGCTGTGGCAGACGCGGAAATTACACAGAAAAAATTTCAGGAGCAGGCGGATTCCTTCTGGGAATCATTAGACGGAAAATCCTCATATCTTAAAAGCGCTCCCAAGTTGGAATACACAACTGACACCTGATTTTCTGCAAGAACCCGATTGGGCAGGAAATGGGGGCTACGACCCAATTGGAATAGCGGGATGGTGGAACAATGGAATGATGGGTTTCGGGGAAATAGGGTGGCTTCATGTTGAAAAACATTTTGGCAACCAGTATTCCAGCGTTCCATTATTCCGCCTGCAAATTATGGGGAGTGTTATTATAGTCAACCCATTATTTAAACGAGGAACTAATGGCGATAAAGTACATACAACCCGTTGCGCCAAATTCTATCACGTAACTACAGGGGAGCACCGCAGTATTTGCAGAATTGGGCATCCTTGTCGTGCCCCTGAGCGCTGCAGGCAGGGCAGGCCTGATTGACGGCCTTATGCTCCATGGCATGGGAGATCTCTACCGACACGATACCGGTGGGAACCGCTATCAGCCCGTACCCCATGATCATGATCAGCGAGGCAAGCACCTGACCCAGACCGGTCTGGGGAGAAATATCACCGTACCCAACCGTGGTTAGGGTCACAACGGCCCAGTAAATACCCCTGGGAATACTGGTGAAGCCGCTGGATTCACCTTCCACGAGATACATCAGGGAACCGAAAATAATCACCAGGGAGAGCACTGTAAACAGGAAAACGGTTATTTTCCGGCGGCTTGCCCGCAGAGCCCGCATGAGCGTCTGGGCCTCGGCGAGGTACTGGACAAGTTTTAGTATGCGAAAAACCCTCAGAATCCGTAGGACCCGTATCACGATCAAGTAATGGCTTCCGGGAATCAGCAGGCTCAGGTAGGTGGGAATAACGGACAACAGATCCACAATACCAAAAAAACTGATTGCGTATGCGATGGGCCGGCCAATGCACAACAGCCGCAGCAGATACTCCACCGTGAACAAAATGGTAAACGACCATTCCAGGCGTCGCAGCAGTCGGCCATGCGCGGCCTGGAAAGCACTGACGCTGTCCAGCATCACCACGGTGACGCTCAGAAGAATCGAGACGATCAACAAAATGTCGAACCATTTTCCGGCCGGCGTATCGGCCTCGAAAATGACTTCATATAGAGCTTTCCGCCAGCCCCGAATCGGGGGGTTATGCTGAGGTTTTTTCATGGTTAGACCACTGCCGGTTGTTTGGGGTCGGAGGTTCAAATCCTCTCACCTCTTGCGCATTTTATTTAATCGTTATATTACCAGCATCTATCAGTTTCTTGACCCTATTTCTTATACTGTGCAATCGTATCGCTCACACAGCGGACTTATTTGAACAACTTCCCGCCAAAATGCTCCATATACTGATCAATCTCTTTGGCAAAATGTTCCAGGAACTTTTCCATCTTTTCGCCTTCATGCTGCATGGCTTTATCAGCGATGTTGGCTGCGCTATCATAAGCTTTTTCAAACTCATGATCAGCCAGGCCGCTGATTTCTTTTGCCTCTTCCTTTGTTATGTGACCGGCGTGGGCAAAAACAGAGACAAATACTCCACTCAAATGTTTCACCTTTTCTTTAGCCATTTTGTGAATCTCCTTTCGATACTTGTTATCGTAAACAATTTGAAAAACTTGAAGACATTGTGCAGTTATTCAGCAATTTCTCATGGATATACTTATTACAATATCACAACATCAACTTGCTGTGAATAAAAGAATTTTTTGAAATAATTGTGGATGTGATATCAGTATGCTGAAAAATTACGGCAAGGCTTCAAATTCTACTTATGAGCTTATCCGAAAGTACCTTGACCATATTTTTTCTATATAAGGGTGACAAATACATGTTGTTGACAGGGGATATATCATGTTGAGCCTTTTCCGGTATCTCCCTCAGTTCATCATGAGAAGAAAAATCATAAATGAGGGGGGTTGCACCTGCAGATCCAACAGCGAGCCTCCCCTTATCTCCGGCACCCATGGAAAGAGCAATGTTGATAACAGGGTAGTCAATGGATTCTCTCATCCTGAGTTTTTCATATCCGCCCCTCATTTTGTCTGGCGTTTTTCAAAGCGTATTTTTCGTGCTATACTCTCAATTTATCGGAGTTTACCAAATGAATAAAGCAGCTATCGTGATCATTGGTGGTGGTTTACTGGGCACCAGTGTGGCTTATCATCTCACCAGACGCGGGGCGTGTGACGTTATCCTGCTGGAAAGGTTGGGTCTGGCAACAGCCGCCTCTTCCCAAGCAGCGGGGTTAATGTTCGCGATTTCCTCCAAACCGGCCGTTGACCGGTTGAGCCGTGTAACTTTCAAGGTTATAGATGCACTGGAAGAGCAATTGGGTGATCACCTTGATTTTCATCGAGTCGGCACAGTGCGTCTTGCGGAAACGGGAAAGAGCCGTTCAACATTGGAAGCCCTATACGCCAGGTCGCAGCAGGAAGGTATTTCGGCGGAAATTGTCAATGAAGCATGGCTATTCGAAAACTTGCCCTGGCTCACGGCAGGATCTGATGCATTATCAGTATTTTTTGCTGATGACGGGTATATCGATCCATATCGACTTGTAGCCGCGTATGCCCGCGCTGCAAAACGGTCCGGGGTTCGCATTGAGACCGGTGTCGCAGTTAAATCCATCCGCTTTGACGGCAAAAGGATGGTAGCTGTCCAGACGTCCAAAGGAATGTTCCAATGTGAAAAAGTGGTCGTTGCTGCGGGAGCTTGGTCGAACAATCTGACAATGCCTTTGGGTATTTCTTTGCCGATGACCCCGGTCCGCAGTCATTTCTGGATTACAGCGCCCGGTCCCCTGTCTTACAAAAACCAGCCAATGACAGTCCATGCCGACGCCGGGGCTTATACAAGACCTGAGGTGAACGGTATGCTTTTAGGGGTGCAGGAAGCCTTCTCACCTACGTTCGATTACCGCATTTTACCGGATGATATGGACACTTTTACCATCACAGAAAATGGTCATGAATGGGATGCTCTTATTGAGGCGGAGCCGCGCGTCTCGCGCTTTTTTCCGGGTCTAAACAGCGCCCGTTTTGAAAGCTACGTGACCGGCCTGTCAGCCTATACGCCGGATGGCCACTTTATTCTCGGGGAAATCGACGAGAGACCGGGGCTTTATGTGGCAGCGGGTTGCTGCGGCTCAGGGGTCATGTCCTCCGGCGGCATCGGAGATGCGTTGGCTGGATTGATCATAGAAGGTGAAAGCCCACACAACCTGATGCCCTTCAGGCCAGATCGGTTTGGAATCGTGGACCCGGCCTCAACGGAATTTCAAATGCTTTGTGCAAAGGCAAGAGCCAGGAAAGCCGAATAATATGAGCGCTTCAGATGACATTGAGTTTAAAAAGATTAATGAGTTCGTAAACTTGAGGGATAAGCAGGCACCAAAAAGGCTCTGTCGCCCTATCCGAAGCAAGGCGTGTATTGGCGCCCATGGGAGAGATACTCATCATCGAACCGATCGAGGTGAGCGAATATACAAAACTTGTTTCAGTGTTCGAACATGAAGAGCCGGCATTTCTTAGGCGTGCG
Source organism: Deltaproteobacteria bacterium (assembly GCA_003647375.1). The sequence continues at coordinate 34,310 of QMMS01000003.1, read as the reverse complement.
GCACGGGCTATTAAATCCTTCGGCATGCCCGTTTCCCGGCAAGATATATTCGTTGTAAATCATTATTTTGATAATGAAGAAATATTTTTTAACCATTATATTTCATCTTAAAGCCTCTGCATGAAATGGTCTGGTTAGCCGTTGAACTTCCTGTCCCATTCAAACTCACGGGCCGTTACCATATCTTCCATTCGCTGAATACGGTGATCCAGGTTGTGAAAACGGCGTTTCAATCGGCTGGCTGCTCTGGGCCTGGATGATGTATAGCTGTCGTAAAACTCCTGTTCCGCCTCTGATTCAATCGGTCTGACGGGTTCCGGCTTCATTAACAAAGATGCAACAAAATAGAGCACCAGTATCGGCCAGACGCCGCTGGCGAGAAAGAAAACCACAACAATGATCCTTATCCAGAAGGCTTTCAAATCGAAATAATTTGCCAGACCCCGGCAAACACCGAGAATGATTCCATTGCGGGATCGGTAAAGGCCGCGACCATGTGAGTATTTGAATCTGTTCATGAAGATGTTTCCTTTCCTATGCTTTCCATGAGGATGGTTTCCAGGCTCTCCACCCGCTTTTCCATTTGTGTCAAACCATGATAAATTTCCTGTATCATCCGGGTTTCTTCTTCGTGATGTTGCCGGCTTTTGCGTGATACACCGCCATGTCTCATCTTGATGGTCATAAGAATGGTGCCTGTTATCATGCCCAGGATGATGATAATGCTGCTAAAAACGATGGTTACGATGATGATTGCATTCATGTTTGCATTACTCCAAAATCAGACTGCCACGTCTGGTTCCCTAGGGTGTTTCGAACGTTGCCCATCAATCAGGACGCATTCAGGTCCGTTTGCGGTTTTTTTCGTGAAGATTTGAGCGCTGCGAGTTCTTTTTCTATATCATCATCCAGGGCTAAGTTGTCAAATTCTTCTTCAATGGTGGGTTTTTTCCCAAAATTCACCAGGTCCGCCTCCGCTTCCATGCGTTCGATCCGGTTTTCAAGATCGTCGAACCTGGCGATGGATTCAAAATTATCAACCCGGCGAATGCCTTCCTGGGCACGTCGTTTTCTCCTGGCATGAATATGGCGCTGAATGAGTATCCGCTGCTTTTCTCTTGCTGTGTGGAGTTTGTCTTCCAGCAGAGAAATGTCTTCCTGGTATTTATGGATCATGTCATCGTGTTCGAGCAGCTCCTGTTTCAGTGCGTCCGCCATATCTGCAAAACGGCGATTTTCGCTGAGGGCCTCGCGTGCCAGGTCGTCCCGGCCTCTGTCCACCGCCAGCCCTGCCCGCGTATGCCACTGTTCTTGGCGCTCCACGACACTGTCGTTTTGGCGTTCAAGCTTTTTTCGACCGGCAATGACACCGGCACAGGAGGCTTTCAGCTCGATCAGGGTATCCTCCATCTCCCGAATCATGAGTTTAATCAATTTTTCGGGGTCTTCGGCCCTGTCCAGCATGGCGTTGAGATTGGAACTGATAATATCGCGAAATCGTGTAAAAATACCCATGGTGAAACCTCCGTTTTGGTAAAAGCCGTTCGGTATAAGCTGTGGTGATTTTGATTCTTACTGGTATCTTCTCTTTTAGCATAATATGTGCCAGATTATAAGAAAGACATAACAATTTGATATTTCAGGAAAAAATCTGATTGACAGGTCGAGAGCAATATGGTAAAAAAACCAATAAAGAGTAAAATTAACCAGATTAAGGTAAATTTATCAGAATGAGCCGTTCTTCATCGAAATTTACAACACCGCCACCAGGGGTCGAGGCCATTGGGCAGTCTGAAACATTTCTGATGTTCCAGGAATCACTTTCAAAGGTAGCGACCGTTAATCGGCCCGTGCTTCTTATCGGTGAAAGGGGGACCGGCAAGGAGATAGCTGCCATGCGTCTGCATTACATGTCACAACGCTGGCAGGAACCACTGGTTGCACTTAACTGTGCTGCACTGACCCCCTCTTTGATCGAAACGGAGTTGTTCGGGCACGAAAAAGGGGCTTTTACCGGTGCTTTCCAGGCACGTAAGGGCCGATTTGAGGCCGCCGAAAACGGCACTCTTTTCCTGGACGAAATTGGTAGCACCCCCTTGGAGGTTCAGGAAAAAATTTTACGGGTAGTGGAGTACGGCACGTTCGAAAGAGTGGGCGGGTCACTACCTATTGATGTGGACGTACGACTGGTGGGTGCCACCAATGCAGATCTGTTGGACCTGACAGCCAGGGGGCTGATCAAACGGGATTTCCTGGATCGTCTCTCTTTCGAGGTACTGTTTTTGCCTCCCTTGAGGGAAAGGGAAGGCGACCTTTTGCTGCTGGCGGATCATTTTGCCCGCAGAATGGCATTCGAACTCGGGCGCGAGGAAACGCCTGTTTTTAGCAGGACAGCACGTGCCATGATGGAACAATATGCCTGGCCGGGTAATGTGCGTGAACTGAAAAACGTAGTGGAGCGGGCGGTGTACAGAACCGATGCTTCACATATCACAGAAATCGTGTTCAATCCGTTCAATTCGCCCTATGAAAAGCACATGAAAGATGCGAGCTTGGAGAAAAAAACAGGACCCGTGGATGTGCAACCGACCGGATTGACATCGCTACATTTAAAAGAAGCGGTGAAAAACCTTGAAATCAAATTGTTGAAGAGATCCCTTGAGACCTCAAAATACAATCAGAAGAAAGCGGCCAAAAAACTAGGTCTGACCTATGACCAACTGCGGGGTTTGCTAAAAAAGCACGCAACAGCACTTAAAGACACATTAACGTGATGCGTCACCAGGGTTCCCGTTAGGGGCGAATGTCGTGTCAGTTAATGTCCCATTTTTAAGAGAATGTTTCATCAGGTCTTCTTTTTATAGAGGGCTTTTTTTAAGGCAGCACCATGGACGTGGCCGGCAAAATGAACCGGACTTTTCCCGTAAATCGGGTCCCAGCCAGCAGGATCTGCGCTGCAAGAAAACTGAATTTCCAACCCGAAGCGTGTGGGCGCCTCCGATACATCCCATCCGATAACGCGCGATGCCGCTTCCCAGGTAGCACCACAGGGGGCACCTCTTCTGACGGAAATTTTTTGGATTTTACCATCCGCAACCTCGACATCCAATTCCGGCGCACCGAATTGGTCTCCATACGTTCCCAGGCAGTCCTGCCGGGAAAGGCCGCATCAAGTGGGCGGGGTAATGACATGTTTAGGGTGATACTTTTTCCCGGAAGCCACCAGCGGGATTTCCTTTTCGGAACAGAGTTGAGCCAGATCATAGGACAGGTCGGGGTGCTGCAGAAAATCCAACACCAGGTCCGCTTCAATTTTTTCCGGCAGGAAATGCCTGGCGTCATCGATGACCGGCGGCAGAGCTTCATCCATAGAGATAACTTCTATCTTGAATCCATCGCCACCATATTTTCGGATACCGGCAATCTTGCTTTCACCTTTTTGGTTTTGTTGAAAAACGAGAATTTTCATGGGGTTACCTGTCTTGTATTTATTCGAATGCGCAATGTTGTCGTGTCGTACCAGGAAAGGAACACCTTGTCACCGGTATTACCGGCAAGTTCAGGGTGTTTGTTTCTGAGTTGTCTGAAATCAAGCGTTTCCAGTGCGTGCTTGAGCAGGGAAATCTTTTTTTCAATGCCGTCCCGGTCTTCTGGTGATTTAAAATAGTGAGAAACCAACCGATTATACTGCTTCCTGATGTCGGTCTCGATACAGTGCCTGTTCACGTCGAGCTGGATTTCTAAAGGTAGTCTATCCATTTCCACCGGCAATCTCCACTCTTTCGGTCCTTGGTCAAATATCCTCTTGCAGTGGCGAATTGAAGCGTTTTCCGGATCTGTTCCGGTGTGTGCGGGATGGTTCCGTTCATGTGATCCGCTAACTGTGCCAGTTTGTTTTTGCTTGAAGTGCCCGGCTTTTTACAAGGAATCCATCCGATATTTTCAAGCACCTGCTTCATCATCAGGTCGTAAATCAGGACAATATGCTCCAGGTTGGTAAGGGGCCAGGCTTCTTCTTCGGTGGCCTCGCCGCTGTCACGGCGCTGTTTAATATCATCGAGCCATGTGTCGAAGTTTTTCTGCCAGTCCTTGACGATGTCGTCCAGGGTTTGCTGATCAACAGCCGATGTTCTGACAATGGCTTTATTGGCATGGTAATCATTCCAGTTATTACTCATGATCTGGATATCGTACGCCTGACTATTTTCCCTGACATCAGTTCCCGGGAAGGGTGCCAGAAGGTGATAGCCATGCAGGACGCCCATGCCTTTTAGTTGTTCGGCAAATGCTACGGTCTGCTGCAGTGTTTGCAATGTTTCGCCGGGAAGACCAAGAATAAATGATGCCTGCGGGGTGACACCCACGTCATTACACATGGTTACGGCATCGACAACCTGATTCAGTGTGATGCCTTTTTTGATGGTCGTGAGGATTTCGGGGCTTCCTGACTCGACACCGAAACTTACGGCGGTGCACCCGGCCTGCTTCATCCGCTCCAATACCGGACGTGAAACCGTATCGACCCTGGCAAAAGACGTCCATTGAATCTTGAGTTTTCGCTGAATAATTTCATTGCAGACGGCCATACAGTGCTTTTTGGATGCCGTAAATAGATCGTCAGCAATATTGATCTGGTGAAAATCAAGGGTGCTCAGATAAACCAGTTCATCCACGACCTTCTTGGGATTTCTGTACCTGACCCTGGCGCCGACCATTTTTCTGCCCACGCAGAAAATACATTGAAAGGGACACCCTCTGCTGGTTGTCATGCTGATGGGCAGGCCCAGCGCCCGATATCTTCCCAGCGGGATCAGATGTCTGGCCGGTTCAGGGAGGGTGTCGATATCCTGGATGGGATCCTTTGGCGCAGTCAAGACCGGCTGGCCCTGGTCTTGATAAGCTATTCCTTTGATGTTTTCCCAGCTGCTGCCATTCTGGTAAGCCCTAACCAGTTCCACGAGGGTTTCTTCCCCTTCTCCGAGAACGATGAAATCGATTTCCGGGCAGACTTCCATGGTTTCACGGGCACAAAAGGTGACGTGAGGTCCCCCCATCACCGTGAGAATATCGGGAGCGATAGCCTTGACATCCCTGATAACACCGGCGGCATGTTCAAAATTCATGGTTACGGCCGTTGCCCCCACAAACTGAGGGTCGAATGCTTTCAGGGTTCTGGCCAGGCGTTCCTTGGTGTAGGGATAGACCACAAGATCGAGAATCTGGACTTCAATCTCGGCGGCTTCCAAGGCAGCCGCGAGAAATGCAAGACCCAGTGGCGGCGAAGGTGTTTCCGATATGGGATAGCAGGGGTTGATGAGCAGTACGCGCATAATGTCGGCCATACCTCTACCTAAATAAGCGATCAGGCTATCGTTAAATTTGAATGCCCTGCGGCTATTCAGAGCGAAGTGGAGGTTCTGTAAAACCCAAGTTGGGTCGTTTTGCCGGCCTGTGAATATTCGGTTTGAATCCGGCCAAAACTCGTGCTTAAGGCTCCGTAGGGTCCGCCTTTGCGGATCACATTTAATTAAGTTCAATGACAGAAAGTGGTTACGTATCTATTGGCACTTCATAGAAACGGCGGATTCAACGGTGCCTAAAGCTCTCAGACAGTTGCCCGGCTTCAAACCGAACATTCGCAGGCCTCTATACACAATAGTATTTGAGCTTTATAGATAAGCGCTTTCCGTAATAGCGACAACGTCGCGTTTCATAAAATCGTTTCAACGATTTTATTTTGAAAGAAAAAATAGGGTCCGGAAAATGTTCCCGGACCCTATGGGTGATCACAATATGGTTAGGGGGTTAAAACAGTCCGCTAACCTTTCCGTTGTTAACATCCACATCCACACGCCTGTAGGCGGGGTTCGAACCGGTTCCCGGCATCAGGCTGATGGTACCGGCGCAGGGGCAGAGGAACTTGGCGCCTGAGTAGATCAGAACGTCACGAACGGGCAGCGTCCAGCCTTTGGGCGCACCCTTGAGTGTCGGGTCGGCGGTCAGGCTGAGATGGGTTTTGACCATCATGGTTGCAAAGTCGGCGTACTTGGGATCGTTCTCCAGCATTTTGGCCTTGGCTTCGGCTTCCGGAGTCCAGGTCACACCATCGGCACCGTAGACTTCCTTGGCGATGATGTCGACACGGTCGCGCAGCTTCATCTCCAGCGGATAGAGGAATTTGAATTCGTTTTCCTCTTCACAGGCCTCGACGACGGCATCGGCAAATTCCAGGGCGCCTTCGCCTCCCTTTTCCCAGTGTTTGGATTCAGCACAACGGGCACCGGCCGCTTCGGCTGCCTTGCGGACAATATTACATTCCTCATCCGTATCCGTGTAGAACCGGTTTATGCAGACCACCGGGTTGATGCCGGCCTTACGAATGGTGTTGATGTGATGCACCATGTTTACACAGCCTTTTTCAACCATTCCTACATTTTCCTGGATGTACTCATCCGGCATGGCGATGCCCGGAGTCACTTTGGGTCCGCCGCCGTGGCTTTTCAGCGCTCGGATGGTGGTGGTCAGAACCGATACGTGGGGTTTCAATCCGCTGAAGCGGGATTTCACGTTCCAGAATTTTTCGAAGCCGATATCGGCGCCAAAACCCGATTCGGTGACATGATAGTCGAACAGTTTCAAACCAACACGGTCGGCAATAATCGAAGACTGGCCGACGGCGATGTTGGCAAACGGTCCCGCATGCACCATACAGGGGTTGTATTCGGCGGTACACATCATGGTGGGGTTGATGGTATTGCGCATAAAAGCGGTCATGGCGTTGCCGACTTCGAGGTCGCCGGTGGTCACCGGTTTGCCGTTCTTATCGAAAGCCACCGTGATGTTGTTAAGCCGCTCTTTCAGATCGGCCAGATCGCGGATAACCGACAGTATGGCCATACACTCGGAGCCCACGGCGATCCCGAATTTGGATTGCATGGTGAATCCGTCGAAACGTCCGCCGATACCGATAATGATGTTGCGCAGAGACTGAGCACAAAAGTCGATGATCCAGCCCATCTCCACGCGGGTGGGATCGATGTTCAGGCGCGGCATGCCGGTGAGGCGCTGTAGCTGCTCATCGCTGTAGTTGCGTTCGTGTTGCATACGCGATGTCATTGCCACCATAGCCAGATTGTGCGCATTCATGATGTCGTTGATGTCACCGGTCAGACCCAGGGAAAACTCTGTCATGGGTATCAGCAGTGAGTTGCCGCCGCCCGCGGCAGTCCCTTTCACATTCATAGTCGGGCCACCTGAGGGTTGTCTCAGTGCACCACCCACATTCTTGCCGCGCAGACCAAGGCCTTCCATGAGACCACAGGAAGTGGTACTTTTGCCTTCGCCGAGCGGGGTTGGTGTAATGGCCGTCACTTCAATGTATTTGCCATCGGGTTTGTCCTGCAGGCGGTCGATGATTTTGAGAAAATCAAGTTTTGCCAGCCTGCCCATGGGAAGAATTTCTTCAGGTTTGAGACCGAGTTTGTCCCGCCATTCGTCCGGTGTGGGCATGTTTTTTTCTGCCGCTTCCGAAATCTGCCAGTCAGCCATTTCTACTGCATTGTATGCCATTGGTTCAACCTCCTTCATATTAATGAGTTTCAAGGGATACGCTAAAACAAAGCGTAATATTTTCTATGTGCCGTGGTTTTTCTTGGACAAATCGTTTAACCCTGACTGAGCATCATCGAGGATTGAAGGCCTGTCAGAATTGACTGGCCTAATCGCTATCATGGGAAGATGGCTTTGGCAAGCAATTATCCCGAATATTTCATGAAACGCTCATATTAGGATTCGGGCTAACACGCCTCTCCTAGGCAATGCTGCAGATGATTCATTCGGAAATAAGAACCCTGTTTTTTCATGAGGGTGTCATGGTTTCCGATTTCCAGGATGCTGCCTTTATCGATGACGATGATTTTATCGGCATGTCTCACCGTGGAGAGTCTGTGGGCGATCACCAGAGCGGTTCTTCCCGCCATCAGTTTGGAAAGGGCATCCTGAATGACATCTTCCGTCAGTGAATCGATATAGGATGTGGCCTCGTCCAGGATAATCAATTCCGGACTCCGCGCGAATGCCCGGGCAATGGATATCAGTTGTCGTTCACCACTCGACAAAGCAGTTCCCCCCCTAGTTAAGACAGTGTGGATACCATTCGGCTGTTTTTCAATCAATTCTTTGCAGTTTGCCGCCGTTAGGACACGGGCAATTTCTTTTTCGGAAATATCCTGTCGATCCCGCCAGATATTGGCAAAAACAGTGTCAGTGAACAAAAAGGGATCCTGGGTAACCAGTGCAATTTTGGATCGATATCGTGTTGCAGGGATATTTTTGATATTCTGTCCATTTAAAAGAATGTTGCCGGAGACGGGATCGTAAAATTTCATGATAAGGTTGGCAATGGATGTTTTACCGGAGCCTGTCGCACCAATGATTGCCGTGGTTTCGCCCGCCCGGAGGCTTAAAGATATGCTTTTTAAAACCGGTTCCGACGGTATATAGGAAAATGATACGTTTTCAAGTGCAAGGGATTCTATCTTTTCCACAACATTCAGGTCAGTAGCCGGTTGCACGCTGTCCGATTCGTTTTCAACGCCGTCTATGGAATTGTTTGTATCGAGAATCAGAAAGATTCGCTCAGCCGACGCCAGAGCATTCTGGAGGATGTTGTATTTTTCTGCAAGATCCCGGATAGGTCTGAAAAACATGCGCATATAGGAAATAAATGCCACCAGAACACCGAGGCTGATCTGCCCCTCGAGGACGTTTTTACCGCCATAAAAAATGATAACGGAGACAGTGGCAATCCCGAATACCTCTATAAGAGGCATGAACACGGCCAGAACATTGATTTGACGCATGCCGGCCAGATAGTATTCATGATTCAGTCGGGAAAAATTATCAGCTGCCACTTTTTCCTTGCAAAAGGACTGGATGACGCTGATGCCGTCAATCATTTCCGAAAGGGTAGTATTGATTTCGGCAATCTTTATTCGCAGCGCCCTGAAGGCATCACGGATACGGCCCGAGAAAGCAAGGCTTGTATAAACAACCAGGGGCAGTACCAGAAAAGAAACCAGTGCCAGTTTCCAGTTCATGATGAGCAGGACAGTGGCGATACCCACAAGCAGGAACAGATCTTTAAATACAAGCGATATCACCGAGGTAAATAGCTCATGCATATTCTGGATGTCGTTGGTAATCCGGGTGACGAGGCGACCGACCGGGTTTTGGGTAAAAAAAGATATGGACAGGTACTGGATGTGGTGGAAGAGATTCAGTCTCAGATCGTTCATCATTCTGTAACCGGTGTATTCCATGATGATTTTCTGCAGGAAATTGAGACCAAAACTGAGGATGATGATTAACAGAAAAATACCACCGAGCCGGCCGATACCGGACAGGTCGTCTTTTCTCAAGACAGCGATATCCTCAGGTTCGAGTCTGGATAGATGCTGGTATGAAATAATGACCCATTGGCCTTTTTTTTCAAACAGGTCGGGATGGTTTTCAAGGACAGTCCGGATCCCGGGGTCTCCTGGTTTTACTTTCAAGTAGCGGGATGGCGCTGCCGTCTTACCCGGTCTCATTTCTTTGAGAACCTCGGTATCCATTTTAGGGACAATGTATTGATCAATGGCGATCTTGGTAACATAGGGGATCGCCAGATCGAGGAGCGTGATCAGCATGACCAGAAAAATAGATACCAGAATCATCAAATGGTATGGTTTCAAAAAGGGAAAAAGCCGTTTGAGAAGTCTTGTGTCATATGACTTCCCCAGTTTTTTTTCTTCAAAGTATCCCATGTCATGTCGCATAATGGATTTCCTGAAGCCGAAACGTACGGGCATAATATTTATCGTTGGCCATCAGTTCTTCATGGGTGCCGTATTCGATGATTTGACCCTTGCTTATAGACATTATCCGGTCCGCAAACCCTAGGGCCGAAATGCGATGAGAGACGATCAGAATTGTTTTTTGGCCTGCTAATGACCGGACGGTGTTGATAATTCTGGATCCGGTATCTGTGTCGACCTGGCTGATGGGGTCGTCCAGAAGCAAAAACGGCCGGTGACTCAGCAGCGCACGTGCCAGTGCGATGCGCTGCTTCTGACCACCGGAGAGAATAATGCCCCTTTCACCCACAACGGTCTCAAAACCGAGTGGGAAAGATTGGATGGTCGTGTAAATAGAGGCCAGTTCGGCCGCTTGTTCGACCTTGTCTCGGGAATAAGTCCTGTCGCCCAGGGTGAGATTTTCTGTAATAGTGCCGGCGAACATGAAGGGTTCCTGTGGCACATAAGCGATCTGGGATCTCAGATCGGAAAGACGGAGGGAACGAATATCCACCCCGTCCATGAAAATGTGACCTTCGGTTACATCGTAAAAGCGCAGAACCAGATTCAAAAGGGATGTTTTGCCGCTTCCCGGAGGTCCGATGATACCCAATATTTCCCCTGGATCAAGATCCATCTGGATGTCGGAGAGGGCTGGCGGATCTGTTTTATTATATGACAACCCGACATGATTGAACCGAAGTTGTCCCGTCGCTTTTCGAATAGGGACAGCATTTTTCGAATCAGTGATATCCGGAAGTGTCTGCAAAACGGCATGGATCCGGTCCAGTGAAGCCCGCCCGCGCTGAATGAGGTTGGTCACCCATCCCATGGCCATCATGGGCCATGTCAGAAGGCCTAAATAGCTGATAAAGGCAACAAACTCACCGGCTGTAATCTCCTGCAGAATGGTTTGTCTGCCGCCCAGATATATCACAATGGCCAGGCTTGTGTTCGAAAAAAGAAGCATCAAAGGGAAAAAAGACCCGGTAATAGCCACAAGGTTTAAATTTTTCTGAATATACTTCCCGGACAACTGTTCGATCTGTTGCTGTTCCGTCGTTTCTGTGCCGTACGCTTTGACAATTCGAATGCCGGTCAATCGCTCCCGGACACCTTCGGTCAGGTCTGCGAAAGACCCTTGGACATCTTGATATCGCCGATGCATCTGCCGGCCGAAAAATCGAGTTCCCAAGACGATGAACGGCATCGGTATCAGGACAAAAAGCGTCAGACGAACATTAATATAGGCCATGAAGCCGATGGCGGCGGCGCCCAGGAAAATGGCATCGTTCAGCGCGACCATGCCCATCCCGGTTGCCATGCGTATCTGCTGGATGTCATTGGTTGCCCGTGCCATGAGATCACCGGTCTGGGTTTTGTCGAAATAGGTGGTCGAGAGGGTTTCTATATGGGTAAAAAGCTGGTTGCGAAGGCCTTCCTCGACGCGTCGGGATGTCCCCAGGAGACAGCGTCGCCACAGGTATCGGAAAAGGCCTATGGCAATACCGATACCGCTGATATAAGCGGTGTAAACCACCAGACCGTTTATATCGATTTGAAACGCCGTCAGGTCGTCGATGACTCGCTTGATAATTCGTGGCACAAAGAGTTGTAACAGGTCAACCAGGATCAAGCATAAAAATCCCATCAAAATAAGTCGTCGGTTTTCAACAAAATAGGGTTTTATCAGTTGCACGGGTGTCATTCGTATGTTCCAAAGTTTAGATTCCCTGCGTTTATGCGCAGGGAATCTAAACTTATTACATGATTCTTCAAAAAGGTGCAATCATACTTGTTTTGAGGCATAAAATACAACCGGTCAACCGCTTGAAGACATTGACTTTCAGGCTGTTGCTTGTTAAGGTGTTTTCTTATGGAGCTAGGAAATGTTGTGGAATTTATTGATCGTCAAAAGATGGTCTGTGCGGTCATTTTAGAAATAAAAAAACTGAGGTTGCGCCTTTTGACCGAAGCCAATCGTGAAGTCACGCTTTCGGCCGATCGGTTGACACACCGATGCAACCGCCATCTGGAGCTTTCCTTGGGAAGGGAGATATTGGTGGAGACTCTCAAGGAAATCTCCAGCAGGCGAAAAGCATTGATCGAGCATGTGGACGTCAAAGAATTATGGGAAGTTCTGAACTCTGAGCAAGAATGGATTGATCTCGAGACCATGACCGAATTTTGTTTTCCCGAGAACCCTTCTGCAGATCATGAATCCGCAGTGGTTAGGGCTTTTTTTAACAACAGGCGTTATTTTAAATTTAATGGCAGCCGATTTTTCCCCCATTCCGAGGAAAAAGTCATCCAGTTGGACAATCGGGATAAAGAAAATGCACGTATCGAGCGGATCGTTACCAACGGTAGCCGCTGGATAAAACATCTCATCCATAATGAGACTCTCTCCCCGTTAGATCTTTCAGAAGATGAGCAGAAGGATATCATAGAAATATTGACGTTGGCCTACCTGAATCAAAAGGAAAGTCGATACTACTCACTGGGCAAAAAGATCCTCAAGGGGGTGGGTATCGGCATGGAGGACAGTAGACTTCTTCAGGTTTTTGTCAACCTCGACGTATGGGACAAGGATGAAAATCTGGATCTCATTCGACATGGCATATCACCTGATTTTCCTGAAGATGTCAAGGGAAGTGCCGAGAGGCTGGTAAAAGACGCCTATTACTCAAACACCGAAACCACCTACGGGACCAAACGCGTCAATTTAACGGATCTTCCTCTGATAACCATAGACGGACAGGCAACCATGGATTATGACGATGCCCTGAGTATCGAGAAATCGAATGACCATTATCGACTGGGTATCCATATTTCTGATGTGGCGCATTTTATAAAAAAAAACAGCCTGGTTGACAAGGAGGCTGTCAATAGAGCTAGTTCCATCTATACGCCGGATAGGAAAATACCTATGATTCCTCCCGGTCTTGCCGAAGGTCTCTGCAGTCTGAAGGCAGGTGAGCTTCGACCGGCCATCAGCACATTTGTACAGATCGGCAGTTATGGTAATATTGTCGATGTCGAGATTGTGCCGAGTCTGATTACCGTGCAACGGCAACTGTCCTACTATGATGTCAATACAGTTACCGATGAAGACGAAGAGATCCGGATGCTCTATGATATCGCTAAAAAGTTCCGGCAGAAACGACTCGCACAGGGAGCGCTCCAAATCACCCTTCCTGAAATCAATATATGGGTTAACCAGGATGGGAGTCCCGCCGTCAGCAGAATCAACCGGGAAAGCCCCGGCAGAATGCTGGTGGCGGAGTTGATGATAATGGCCAACTGGCTTATGGCCAAATTTTTATCCGATCACCAGGTACCGGCGATTTTCAGATCTCAGCCGGAGCCTCGGGGACGTCTTTTTAAAAACAATGAGGGCACACTTTATCAAAACTGGGCGCAGCGAAAATTGCTCAATCGATTTGCCCTGGGACATGAGGCCCATCATCATGCCGGCCTGGGCTTAGAAGCCTATGTGACCGCAACGTCGCCTATTAGGAAATATTTCGATTTGGTGACGCAAAGACAGATAAGGGCTGTTCTGGGTCTTGACAAACCCTACTCAAAAGAGGAAATTAATTATTTGATCCAGACGCTTGGAGTAACCATGGGCGTTGTTTCACGGATTCAGTACAACCGCAACCGGTACTGGCTTCTCAAGCATCTCGAGAAGTTGATTGGCGAAAGGACAGAGGCTATCGTCATCAGCAAAAAACGAAATGCGTATTCAATCCTTCTAAAAGACTTTATGCTGGAGTGCGATCTATCGTTTTCCAGCGGAATTGATTTGAAACCCGAAGATCTGGTGCGGGTCAAAATTCAGCAGGTCAATGCCAGAAAGAATATAATCGCGGTTTTTATCGGATAAAGGATAGGGATTGTCTCGGCGCCGGCAAGCAGGAGTCCAACGAATGAAAAAAAATACATATCTTTGTTGTCTGCTGATGGGGTTCTTTTTTCTATGTCCGGCACGCGTTGTTATGGCGGAAGAATCTGCGATGGGCCAGGTTAAAAAGGTGACCGGCCTCATGGAGATTCAAAGAGCCAAACAGACAACCCGGCTGGTTGCCCGACGTGATACAGAAGTATTTTTTGGAGATACCATCACCACGGGAGATGATAGTGAAGGACTTATCAAGCTGGTTGATGAAAGCATCATTCGTGTCCACGCCAACAGCAAGATTGTTTTGAACACCATGATATCACCGGTGGAAAAGAAACATTCGGTGCTGCTTTTTTTCGGTAAATTATGGAATAAAATCAGTAAGAAAGCACTGCGAAGAAAAGTTTTTGAAGTTCAGACACCCACAGCCGTTTGTGGTGTCAGGGGGACGGACTTCGAAATAGCATCTTATGAAGACGGCACCATGCTGGTACGGGTGAATTCAGGTGAGGTCGAGGTGGACAATGAGGTAGTCCGGGAGACGCTTGCTTCCAACCAGGGCACTCAGGTTTCCTTCGAACAAAAAAAGATTCGGGTCGAGCCTGATTTCCAGCCTGACTGGGATCGGGATCAGGCAAGATCGAGGGAAAACCTTCTGGGGGATGGTGAGAAGTACGGTGGCTACGTGCATGATGAAATTTACAAGAGAAAGGACCACTTGAAGACGCTTGTGGATCGCTTATCAGACTTGATGGCCACAAAGGAACAGCTTAAACAAAAAGCCGTCCAAGCAAAAGAAAATGGGGATGTCGCAGCATATGAATCCTATCTTATAGAAATTGAAAAAATCAACGATGAGCATATGGAACTGAACCGGAAGATCGCCTATTATGGACGAAGACTGGAGTGCCATTTTGGACTCTTTTCTCGCTATGGTGATCTTGCAAAAGATCCGGAAATTTCAAAGCGCTTCAAGGGGCGTGAATATATTTTGAACCAACTGGATGATATTGAAATGGTTTATGCCGAGTTTAATGTCATGATCGAAGAAGGGATGAAAATGTCTATGGAAGACATGGATGATCTCATGGATGAAATGCGTGATAAAATGAAAACATTCAAGGAGCAGGGAAATAAGAGCAACCTGTTCGAAGAGATGAACTAATATGGGTATACAGGAGAGAAAAGGAAGAGAAAAGGAAAGAAGACGCCAGCAGATCATTGTTGCGGCAAAACGCGTATTTTCAAAGAGGGGCTTGAGAAAAACAACCATGGAAGATATTGCCAATGAATCCGAGTTGAGCCCTGGGACGCTTTATCTTTATTTCAAAAACAAAGAAGAGCTGTATGCATCTCTTTCCCTGAGGATTCTGCAATTTCTGAGCATTCGCGTTGCGCAGGTGATTCAGAATTCCGGCGAGGACCCGTCTGAAAAGCTGGACAGACTCATCGAGGCTATGTACGAGGTATATGAGTTCGATCCGATGGTCATTATCAATATGTTTCATCTTCAATCCAGTGAAACGTTAAAAAACCTTTCGCCGGAACTGTTGACGGAGATAAAGACGTTGTCAAAAAAGGCGCTGGGCCATATTGCCGGTATTTTTGAGGAGGGCATCGAGCAGGGTGTCTTTATCGACCGCCATCCAACCGCACTTGCCGATATTTTCTGGTCTTTGTTTTCAGGCGTTATTTTATGGGAAGCAAGCAAAAATGTCATCAACCCGGACAAGGATTATTTGAAGTCGACACTTGCAGTTGCTTTCGATCTGTTTTGCCGGGGCATAAAAATATAAGGCTTTTTCCCCATTGTTTATGCTTGACTCAAAATTTTCTATTTCTTATATTGTCCAATGGTGTGTTAAAAAACCATAATCCTTTGTTGCCGCCATGAAATTTTTATTAAAAATCGCCAAAGGAATCGATGTCCTCAATGAATGGGTCGGCCGGGGTGTCGCCTGGGTCACTTTAGGCCTGGTGCTGGTCATTTTTGTCGATGTGGTCATGCGCTACATGTTCCGCACCAGTTTTGTCTTTACCCAGGAACTTGAGTGGCATCTGTTTGCGTTTATATTTCTCATCGGGGCGGGTTACACACTTCTTCACGACGGGCATGTTCGGGTGGATGTTCTGTATCAGCGTCTCGGTACCAAAGGCAAGGCCTGGATCAATCTTGTGGGTGTCCTCTTATTTCTTTTCCCCGGCTGTATCATGATCATCGTTACATCCTTTAAATTTGTCTACACCTCTTGGGCAATCATGGAAGGCTCGCCTGATCCGGGCGGTGTCCCCTTCCGATTCATCGTAAAAGGAACCCTTCCCGTTGGTTTCTGCCTCCTGTTGCTGCAAGGGACATCTCTCGGCATCCATAGCCTCCTGCAGATATTGGGAATCGAAAAGACAGAGGCGGTCAATTCCTGATGGAATATCTTCCTGCCTGGATGTTTCTGGCTTTGACCATTCTGCTGATGGCCGGGTTCCCCGTAACCTTTACGCTCCTGGGAACCTCCCTCTGCTTTGGATTGATCGGGTTCGGCTGGGATTTTTTCAACCTGCTGCCGTTGAGAATCTGGGGCAGGATGACCAATGTGACCCTGATCGCCGTCCCCCTGTTCGTGTTTATGGGGGTTATGCTGGAACGGTCGGGCCTGGCGGAAGACCTCCTCAATACCATGGGTATCCTCTTCGGACGTGTTCGCGGGGGATTGGCCATATCCGTTGTTATTGTGGGTGCCTTGCTTGGCGCATCAACCGGCATTGTTGGTGCCACGGTTGTCACCATGGGACTGCTGGCGGTTCCCACCATGTTAAAACGTGGATACCAAAAAGAGCTCGCCACAGGGACGGTTTCCGCTTCCGGCACGCTTGGCCAGATTATTCCCCCCAGTATCGTTCTTGTTCTTATCGGTGACATCGTCGGTGTTTCCGTCGGTGACTTGTTTATGGGTGCGCTCCTCCCGGGGCTTATTCTGGTGGGACTCTTTATCTTTTATATCGCCATCGTCGCTTTTTTTCGCCCCGAGATAGCGCCGGCTATCCCACGGGAAGAGATCCAGGGAATTTCCGGCAGGCAGTTGTTGGCCATGGTCGGCAAAGCCATGTTTCCACCACTTTTTTTAATGGTTGCCGTCCTGGGATCGATTTTTGCCGGTATTGCATCTCCCACAGAGGCTGCTGCGGTGGGCGCGGTGGGTGCTACCGTGCTGACATTGATCAATAGAAAATTTTCCCTCAATATGCTGAGGGAGGTCATGCGTACCACCGTGAAGCTCACCTGTATGGTCTTCATAATCTTGTGTGGCGCAGCTGCATTTGGACTTGTTTTTCGCGGTCTTGATGGTGATACGCTCGTTCGAGAATTTTTGAGCGGCCTGGCCGGTAAGTATTCCCACGGCATGGTACTGGCCATTGTCATGGGGTTTATCTTTGTTATGGGTTTCTTTCTCGATTTTATCGAAATAACATTCATTCATGTTCCGGTGCTGGCACCGATTATGATCGAATTTGGATTTGATCCCATCTGGTTTTGTGTTTTACTGGCAGTTAACCTGCAGACATCATTCATGACGCCACCATTTGGATTTTCCCTGTTCTATCTGAAAGCGGTAACGCCCCCTGAAGTTACAACCGGCGATATATATCGGGGGATTATTCCTTTTGTCATTTTTCAACTTATAGGTTTGACGATCGTTGTATTGTTTCCACAGCTTGCCACATGGCTCCCCAAACTGGTTTACGGTCCTTGATACTCGGGGCGAAAATGCAATAGAGTTTTATTCATGGCTTAGCAAAGAACCATGTTTTCCTTATATAGCCTGTTATCTTCGGCACCTGTTTGAGACGTGCCGGTTAAACTTCATCTTATCTGATTTAAGGAGGAATTATGGAAAGACGTGATTTTCTGAAAAAGGCGGGTGTTGGTACAGCTGTGGTCGTTGGAGCTGGTGCTGCATTGTCAACGGCCATAGTGGGATGCGGTAAAGGCGATCAGGCAGAGGTTGAGAAACTTAAAAGTGAAGTCGAAGAATATAAGGGGAAACTGGCTACCTTAACCCAAAAGAAATTCAAATGGAAAATGGTCACCACATGGCCCCCCGGACTGGACGTGCTTCAGGAGGGTTGTGTACGCCTGGCAAAAAGAATTGGTGAGCTGTCCGATGGGAAACTGGAGATTCAGGTATTTGCAGCCGGCGAGTTGGTGCCGGCCATGGAGAGCTTTCAGGCGGTGTCGGATGGTACGGTTGAGGTGGGAAGCGGCGCGTCCTATTACTGGGCTGGGAAAGAACCGGCAACCCAGTGGTTTTCGGCGGTACCCTTTGGCTTGAATGCCCAGGGGATGTCGGCATGGTTTCATGGTGCAGATGGGTTGAAGTTGTGGGAAGAAGTCTATGCGCCCTTTAACCTCATCCCGAGACCGGGTGGGTCAACCGGGGTGCAGATGGGGGGTTGGTTCAACAAAAAAATCAATTCCATCGACGATTTTAAGGGTCTAAAAATGAGAATACCCGGCTTGGGCGGAAAAGTTATCGCCAAGGCCGGCGGAACCGTTGTCCTGCTTCCGGGTGGGGAAATTTTCACGTCCCTGGAGCGGGGCGTTCTCGATGCCACCGAGTGGGTTGGGCCGTTGCACGGCCTGCGGTTTGGTTTCTACAAGGCTGCCAAATATTACTATTATCCGGGATGGCATGAACCCGGGACCTATCTGGAATATTTTTTCAATAAAAAGGCCTATGAGTCGCTTCCCAAGGATCTGCAGCACATTGTCGATGCTGCTTGTATGGAAAACGAGCTCTGGGTGCTTGCCCAGTTCGATGCCCGCAACGGGGCAGCTCTGCAGACATTGATCCATAAACACAAGGTGCCGGTGGTTCCTTTTCCCGATTCCGTACTCAGCGCGTTGATGCCTATGGCCGAAGCGGTTGTCGAAGAAGAGGCAGCCAAAAGCCCCATGGCTACAAAGGTCAACGCGTCCTTTAAAAAGTTCTCGAAGGAGGTCGGGACCTGGGGAAGCATTTCGGAAAAAGCCTACTATAACGGCATCATGAAGAAATATTCGTTGAAAGGATAGCGACCAGGATTCTTCAACCTAGGTTCAAGCCGGTTGGATTAACGATCCGAAGATGATAAAGTCAATAGTTTCAGTTAGTTTTTTGATTCTATTGGCTTTATTTGCATTAAAATCGAATACAACAGGCAGAATGTATCATGGAAGATCAGGATAAAGCAAAAACGCAATTCATCCATGAAGTCGAAAAACGTACGGCAGAATTGTTGAAAACAAACGAGCGACTAAAGCGGGAAATAGAAGAAAGAAAACGAGCCCAGGAAGCGCTGGGGGAACAAAAGGATTTCCTGAATACGCTGCTTGAGACCATCTCCAATCCGGTATTTTACAAGAATACACGCGGCAGGTATATCGGATGCAACAAAGCTTTTGAGTTCTTCACCGGCAGGTCGCGTTCTGATATCGTAGGAAAGACGGTCTACGACATGGGGCCCAGGGAAATTGCCGACAAGTACTACGAAAAGGATTTAGAGCTCTTCGAAAAACCGGGAAAACAGCGCTACGAGTGGAAAATAGAAAATCCCGAAGGTGTGCTGAGAGATGTCATTTTTGACAAGGCCACCCTCAAAGACACTAGCGGCCATGCCGTCGGTCTGATCGGTGTTATCTCGGATATAACCGAGCGCAAGCGCTCGGAAGAGGCACTTCGAAATCTTTCTCAAATGCTCCTAAACGCCCAGGAAAATGAACGGAAAATGATCTCTTATGAACTGCACGACAGCATCGCCCAAAGCCTTTCCTCCCTGAAAATAGACTGTGATACATTTTTCGACAACCAGCCGGCGATTTCTCATGAGCTAAAAGAAAAGATGGTTAAAAATTCCGAGCTGATCGGGCAGGTCATTCGAGCTGTTCGAGATCTTTCATACGGGCTGCACCCACCAAGTCTGAATCAAATGGGTATTATCCAGACTATCTCCCAGCTTTGTGAGGATTTTTCCGAGAAAACAGGGCTGGGTGTTGACTTTACACCCACTGGAATGAGTGGCTTAAAGCCCGATGAAAGAATGGGAATCAACCTTTACCGATTGGTTCAGGAGGGACTCAACAATGTCAGGAAACATGCATATGCCGACCATGTGTCGGTAAGCCTGATTGCATCACACCCAAACATCATTCTCCGCATTAAAGACGATGGAAAAGGGTTTGATGTTAAGGCGCGGGAAGCTGCATTCGATGGGGAAAAGAAGATGGGCCTTCGAAGTATGGCGGAAAGGGTCGGTTTGCTGCAAGGTCGGATGAAGATTAAATCAGCCCCTCTGCAAGGCACCAAAATTATTATTAAAATCCCTCTTACGAAAGGCAAAGGAAATGACGGTTCAAAAAACACGCCTCATAATAATTGACGACCATCCTCTTTTTCGCGAAGGTCTTAAAACGATTTTAAATCAAAAGTCCAAGTATGAAGTGGTTGGGGAAGCAGGCTCGGGGCGAGAGGGCCTTCAGATGGTTAAAAATCTCAAGCCGGATCTGGTCTTGCTGGATTTGTCCCTGCCGGACATACGGGGTCTTGATCTGATCCGTGATATACTGAAGGCCTCCCTCAAAACCCGCACATTGATCGTCAGCATGCATTCCAAAATAGACTATATCGTCAAAGCGTTTCAACATGGCGCCATAGGTTATATTGTTAAAGAATCGGCCGCAGAGACGCTTTTGAATGGAATTGAACATGTTCTAAAAGGCAATTTTTATATGGATACATCGGTTTCCCAGCAGGTGGTAAAAAAGCTTGCAGGATTGCCCGCAAAGGAGGCGCTTTCGACAAACCCCGGTTACGAGGCATTGACTCCTCGGGAGCAGGAGGTTATGGCTCTTCTGGCTGAAGGAGTGACGGCAAACCAAATTGCCGACCAGCTTTTTATCAGTCCAAAAACGGCTGAAAATCATCGCTCCAATATAATGCGGAAACTTGGTCTACACAGCAGTATCGAACTTGTACGCTATGCTGTAAAGATTGGACTTATCGACACCGATCTCTGGAAATAGCAAACCCACAACACAATGAAATAGCCCTTCATCAAGATATCAGCAAATCAAGCATCTCTCCGACGAATAGGAGAAACTCCCTTGAAGGAGTTTTCCCTATACAAATTAAGGTTTCCACCCTATGGACAAACCGATGAAAGTCGGTATTAATATTCATACCGATTAAGGAGGTTCTCATGGAACAGCCGGTCATCAATTATGAAACCTTGATTCGCATCACCAAGGCTATCTCCACGATCCGGGACCCGGAGGAGATTGTCCTGATTACCGTAGAGGGCGTCACACACGCTTTAAACGTAAAGGGTTGCACTTTGTTTTTGTTCAGTACCAGGATCGATGAACTTAGACTCGCCGGCAGCTACGGGCTGAGCGACGAGTATCTAAACAAAGGACCCATCAGCGCCCTTGAATCGATTGCGTCATCTCTTAAGGACGGCCAACCCGTGGGCATTTTCGACGTCTCAGAGGACCCACGGATTCAGTACCCTGAAGCCGCGACAAAGGAAGGCATCTCCTCGATTCTTTCGGCCCCGATCATCATCGGAGAAACACTGATAGGGTGTATGAGAGTCTACACCGCAGATCCTTGGGAGTTCAGTTTGAATGATGTAAGTTTTATCCAAGCCGTTGCTCAGATGGTCGGCATGGCTATAGAACTGTGCCGGATTAACAAGGGACTCAAGGACAGCATCGACATTTTAAAAACGATGCGGGACCCAAAAACATTGAAGGATAAGAGACGAACGCCGTACGAAGGTGTCCCCAAGAGCTTCCCTAAGGAAATAAGGCTTTAAAAGGAGGTATCATGTATCAATCTATTTTAGTGCCTTTAGACGGTTCTAAACTCGCAGAGGCCATCCTTCCGGAAGTAGAAGAACTTGCCGCGCTTTTGAAAGCGCGACTGCATTTAGTCATGGTTAGTCGCGTAAATGTACTACCTGGCCTTGATCCAACCGACAGTCAGGTCAGGGTAATTCATCGCGCACAGGAATATTTAGAAAAGCTGGAAGAACGGCTGTCAGTCAGAAATATTGACATTGAACCACATGCGCCTTACGGAGATGCAGCTGAAAAAATTCTGGAAGTCTGCCGGCGCCATGATATCGACCTGATTGCCATGTCAACCCACGGCCGCAGCGGTATCGGCCGCTGGCTTCTCGGAAGTATCGCTGATAAAGTCGTGCGTCACAGTGAAAAACCGGTCCTGCTCCTTCGTGCACGCAATACGGATGCCGGTTCTTCTGAAAGATAACGGTGAGAGAAAAACCGCAACTCACAGAAAGTGACGACTCCCATGAAACATACAAGTTCAAAACAGGTTGCCAAAAAAATATTAGCACGGTTGGATGTTCAGATTAACGGAAACAGACCCTGGGACATACAGGTAAATAACCCGGAATTTTTTAACAGGGTTTTGGCGGGAGGTTCTCTTGCTCTGGGAGAAAGCTATATGGACGGCTGGTGGAGTTGTGAAGCTCTCGATCAGTTTTTTGACAAAATCCTGAGCACAAGGATTGACAAGCAAGTAAAAAAAGAAAAGCATATTTTGTCGGTCATTTTAAGAGCGAAGATCATAAATGCCCAAAGTAAGTCAAAGGCATATATCATCGGAAAGCGGCATTATGACATCGGCAACCGCCTTTTTTCTATTATGCTGGATAAAGGGATGAACTATTCTTGTGGATATTGGGAAAAAGCGACAACACTAGACCATGCTCAAGAAGGCAAGCTGGATTTAATTTGCCAAAAATTGTTGTTAAAACCAGGCATGACTGTTTTAGACATCGGATGCGGCTGGGGCGGGTTTGCCAAATGGGCAGCCGAAAAATACGATGTTAAGGTCCTTGGTATAACCGTGTCTCGGGAGCAGGTGAAATTCGCTAAAGAATACTGCAAAGAGCTTAATGTTAGAATTGAGCTTCGGGATTATCGTGACCTAAAGGAAAAATTTGACCGTATTGTTTCGATAGGTATGTTCGAACACGTGGGGTCCAAAAACTACAAGACATTTATGAAAGTGGTCCGCCGCTGCTTGAAAGCAGACGGTCTGTTTTTGTTGCATACAATTGCAGGAAACACTTCCGTACATTCGTTGGATCCATGGATTAGTAAATATATTTTTCCGAATTCGATGCTACCATCAGCAAAACAAATTTCTTCGGCCTCCGAGAGAATACTGGTGCTTGAAGATTGGCATAGCCTTGGACAATATTATGATCAAACCTTGATGGCCTGGCACCATAATTTCACAAAAAACTGGGAGAAAGTTAAAGATCGGTATGATAAAAGATTTTATCGTATGTGGACCTATTACCTTCTTTCATGCGCGGCCGGTTTCAGATCTCGAAGGAATCAGTTGTGGCAGATTGTGTTTTCGAAAAAGGGAATTAGAGGCGGGTATCAATACAGGCGCAAACATTTTATCGGACACGATCCTGTTTGAAAGGCGATACAATAAAAAAAATCCGAAGCACCAATATCGAAATCCAAAACAATACCGAATGACCAAAATTCGAATGTTCAAAACAGATCGCCCTTAAGCTCGTACACAATGTTTAGATCATTTGAACATTTACTATTCGAATTTGTTTCGAATTTCGATATTCGGATTTTGGATTTCAAACAACCTGGAATGTAGCAGGTCCCTTTAGGGCACTATCAGTGCCGGGCCCTTTGGATCCGGGTATCTACTCCTTGGGATGACAATCAATGCAACCTGTGGGTCCACTGCTCTGGACCGGTGTCATTACGGAACGGTATGAATTTTCAATCGCTTTGTTTTGTTGTTTGATTTCTTTATGGCACCCGATACAGGCGCTGTGATATGCGGCTTTATAATATCGGCTGGATAGCTCAGGATCAGCTTTGTTTCCTTCCACCTTTTTGGGAATTGTCGCTATATCATGGCAGTCTGTGGCCATGCAGGAAAGTACAGGTGTCTCTCTGTCCCATTTGTGATGGCACGTGCCACACGTGTAGCTGAAATGGGTTGCATGGGGAAACATGACAGCAGCCCTTTTAGATGCAATCTGATCGGGCGGTTCGATAACAATTGTACCCATGGGAATGCACATGCTTTCCCCGGATTCCCCGGCGATGACCAGACCGAAACTGAATATCGCAAGTATGGCAACTCCTACCATCAACAGGTAACGTTTCTGCATCCATATCCCCCTTGAGATTCAGGAAAAATCTTGTCTGCTATAATACGTCTTTAAAGAACTTTCAATAAAAAACTCACCCTACGCGACATATTGTTGCTTTCAGAAAAATAACGAAACAGCCTTTCTATTGACATCAGCACCAGATTGACATAAAAATCCAGATCTTTGATAGGGAAACCCTGGATGGGCGAAATGGTGCAGAAAGCCAACAAACCGGTTAGTTCGGCAAGGATCTGTTTGCTCAGTATCCTGTGTCTGTTTTTGTGGACGGGCTGTGAGGATTCCAATAGCCCAAAAACGGTTGCACGCGGGGATCAGGCACATTCTGAGAAATCGCCGGACAGAATTATTGTCCATCTCTATTTTTCAGACAGTGATAATTCTTTTTTGATTTCAGAGGAAAGATCTCTTTCAGCCCGGATCCGCCCTGAAGCGTTGGGTTTTCAGATTATGAATGCCTTGCTGGAAGGACCCAAGCAGACTCTGGAACGGACGATTCCAGAGGGGACGCTTCTGAGAGGGTTCTACATTTTGCAGAATCATACCGCTTACGTGGACCTGTCTCGCGAGATTCGGGAACACCATCCGGGGGGCGCCAAGTCAGAATTGATGACAATCTATTCCATAGTGAATTCGTTGATTTTAAATATTCCGGAAATTGAAACCGTGAAAATTCTGGTTGAAGGAAAAGAGGAGACAACACTCGCAGGACATGTGGATCTCCGTTTTCCATTCCGAGCCAACATGCTATTTGTGAGATGAAAAAAACCAATAAAATAGACAAGATACGAAACATAGGTATTATCGCCCATATCGATGCCGGCAAGACTACGGTCACCGAAAGGGTCTTATACTACACTGGAAGCTCACATAAAATGGGTGAAGTTCATGATGGTGAAGCCACCATGGACTGGATGCCCGATGAGCAGGAAAGAGGCATTACCATTACGTCAGCCGTAACAACCTGCCAATGGAGAGGTTTTGAAATTGGTATCATCGACACACCTGGGCATGTCGACTTCACTATTGAAGTTGAACGTTCTTTACGGGTGTTGGACGGTGCGGTGGGTGTATTCTGTGCCGTGGGTGGTGTCGAACCACAATCCGAAACCGTTTGGCGCCAGGCAGACAAATATTTCGTTCCCAAGATAGCCTTTGTCAATAAACTTGACAGGATCGGTGCCGATTACTTCGGCACAATTGATATGATGAGAGAAAGGTTGAAGGCGAATCCACTGATCATACAGTTTCCCATCGGTAGTGAAGATAAGTTCCGAGGGGTCATCGACCTGATTCAGATGAAACAGATCGTATGGGATGACGATACACTGGGAGAGACCTTCGATTCTGAACCCATCTCATCCGAATGGGTGGAAGCGGCACAAAAACATCGCGAAAAGATGATGGAGATGCTCGCGGAAGTCGATGATGATATCATGGAAGCTTATCTTTCAGAAGAAATCATCGATGAATCCATGTTAAAGGGCGCTATTCGACGTGCAACAATCGATTTGAAAATTGTGCCGGTATTATGCGGTGCAGCGCTCAAGAACAAAGGCATTCAACCGCTTATTGATGCAATCGTCGATTTTTTACCCAGCCCGGCAGACATCCCGCCCATGAAGGGAACAGATCCGGAAACCGGTGAGTACAAGGAGTGTGCCGCCCTGGATTCCAAACCGCTATCGGCAATCATCTTCAAGGTTTCCATGATGGAGGGCCGTAAGCTTTCGTTTGTCCGGGTCTACAGCGGAAAATTGAATACCGGGGGGGAAGTCTACAATCCAAGCCGGAAGATAACTGAAAAGCTGAGCAGGATTCTGAGGATGCATGCCAATAAGCGGGAACGGATCAATGCTGCCGGGGCCGGCAGTATCGTTGGTGTCGTCGGTTTGAAAGATTCCTCAACAGGGGAAACACTTTGTACGAAAGAGAATCCCATTTTGCTGGAAAATATCGATTTTTATGAACCGGTTATTTCGGTGGCGGTGGAACCCAAGACCCACGCGGACCAGGAAAAACTGGATGAGGTCCTAAAAAAATTCATAGCAGAGGATCCGACGCTGGATGTCAAAGAGGACCAGGATACCGGCCAGACAATTCTATCGGGCATGGGTGAACTGCACCTGGAAATCATTATCAGTCGGATGCTTCGGGAATTTAAAACCAGTGTGAGTGTCGGGAAACCTCAGGTCGTCTACAGAGAAACCATCGAAAAGGCAGCAGAAGGTACGGCTGTTTTTGACAAGGACGTGGCTGGACAGAGGCATTTTGGTGAGGTCAAGTTGAAGATCAGCCCTCTGCCCCGTGGAACCGGAAACAGCTTTGCCGCCAGACTCCGGAATGAGGAAATTCCGGATATCTTTATCCCGGCGATTGAAGCAGGCGTCTTGGAGTCTCTTGAAAGCGGTGTCCTCATGGGTTATCCTGTTGTCGATGCGGAAGTGGATCTCATCGGTGGTTCCTTTAAAGAGTCTGTTGGGTCGGAGCTGGCGTTCAGGGTGAGCGCTTCCATGGCCTGTAAGGCGGCACTGTCCAGTGGTGATCCATTTCTCCTTGATCCCATCATGGCGGTGGAACTGTTTGTTCCCGAAGCCTTTATGGGGGATGTCATTGGCGATTTAAGCGCACGCGGGGGAAAGATCGAATCGATCGCTTCTAAAATCGGTCTTCAGGTGATCAGCGCCATCATCCCGCTGGTTCAGATGTTTGGCTATTCAACATCATTAAGATCGGCCACGCAGGGCAGGGGAACATTTTCCATGCAGTTTTCTCACTTTGATCGCAGTGACTCCAAGCACTAACCCAAGTGTAAGCTGTTCTTTATTTCATGTTTAGCGCTTGGCTATTTTTTTGACCCGCTTGAGCATGGTTTCAATCTCTTTTTTTTGTTTCGGATCGGTAGTGAGGGGCAGCGCTTTTTCCAGATGGACGGCTGCCGTTTTCCAGCGCCCTTTCAATTGGTTATATTTACCGAGATAATAATGTGCTTCCCCTATATTTTCCTGCATGCCGTATACGTTACCAAGGAAAAGGTATATTTCTGGTTCCTTTGAGTTTCTTTTCAGAATCGTGTTGAAACCATCGATGGCTTTGTCCAGGTTTCCGAGTTCCATGTGGGTCCGGGAAAGGTAGAAAAGGCTTTCGTTGTCTTCGGGCGCCAGTCCGACTGATCCCTCAAGTGCCTGGAGCGCTTTCGGGTATTGACCTTCTAAAAAATAGATGCGTCCCAGTTCCTTCAACATGACCGGATTGAGAGCATCTTTTTCCAAAGCTTTCTTCAAATAAAGTACGGAATTCCGATAATCATCGATCTGTGCCAATGCCAGCGCCTTGCCATAGAGTGCTATGGTGTCCCCGGGATGGGCTTTTAACTGAGAATCAAACGCTGCCAGTGCGGTCTCCCCATTACTGTATTTCCCTGACAGTGTTGCCCGCACAAAACGAAATTCATCTTTATCGATATATCTTCGGTTTATTTCCGACAGCTGATTACTCGCCACATGGGCGTCGATATATCCTATACGTTCTTCAGAAGCAGGGTGGGTCATGAGATAATTTGGGACCTGGTCTGTTCCAAACCACTGTTTATCCCGCATTTTTTGAAGCGACGTGAGGAGGCCTTTACTGCTATAGCCGGCGCGGGAGAGATAATCAAAGGCCAGCTGATCTGCCTGCAGTTCATCCTCACGACTGAAGGCGAGGGACGCCGACTGTCCGGCTGCCATGGATCCTACGACAACAGCGTTTCCAAGTGCTGCAGAGCCGCCGCCACCGATAAGTATTCCTGCGGCAATACCCGCCAGTGTTGCCAGCCCGATTTTGGGGGCGCGGTCTACATTCTGGGAGATGTGTCGGCTGACCACATGGGCGATTTCATGTGCCAGTATTCCGGCGAGCTCCTCTTCGCCATCAAGTGCTTCCAGGAGGCCACTGTTGATAAAAATATGGCCTGCCGGAGTCGCAAAGGCATTGTAAACATGCTGCTTTACGATGTAAAACCGATATTTAAAAGGCTGGGACGGCATGCTTGAAAGGATGTTTCTTCCGACCTTGTTCACATATCCGACCACAAAGGGGTCCTTGATGAGGTTAAACTGTTTTTTGATAACACGCAGAAACTCTTTGGATAATTCTTCTTCCTGCTGTATTGTAATTGAATAGACCGCCGGCGACACGGTCAGATGAACGAGGAGAAATACGATGGTTAATCGTGCTATAGTTTTGCAGCAATTCTTCATGGTTAAAATACTATCAAAGATTTAAATGGCTATCAACCTTTCCCTTTACCCAGACGATTTGCTGACATATAAAGGGAACTAAAGAATTCCTCGTCAATTTTCATGAAATGTTCGGGTTAAACGGCTCTCCCCTTTTCAACGCCGTATTTTTGTGATAGACGCACTGTCATGACGCAAACATTATGCATTGTAAACCAGAAAGGTGGGGTTGGTAAGACGACCACGGCTGTAAACTTGGCGGCATCGCTGGCCGTGGCCAATAAAAAGACGCTCCTGGTGGATTGCGATCCTCAGGCGAATGCTACCACCGGACTGGGTATTGATAAAAGCAGCTTGGAACAGACGTTATACCACGGCTTGATCGGACAGGCTTCGGCTAACAGCATTGTGATCGACAGTGAAATAGCGCTGCTCAAGATCATACCCTCTCGTGTCGAATTGATCGGTTTTGACATCGAGATGCTGAACACGAAAGAGCGGGAAATGACATTGAAGAAGCTACTGTCTCATTTGGACGGCAGTTTCAATTATATCATCATCGACTGCCCACCCTCCCTGAGTCTGTTGACAGTGAACGCCATGGCAGCTGCGGATGCGTTGCTGATTCCCCTGCAATGTGAGTTTTATGCTCTGGAAGGATTGAGCCAACTCCTGCAGACGATCAAGCACATTAAGCACAGTTTAAATCCCAGTCTGAACATTGCAGGTATTTTATTGACCATGTTTGACCAGAGAACCAATCTGTCTCATCAGGTGGCAGAGAATGCCAAGAAATATTTCAAGCATCTTGTGTTCAAGACGGTTGTACCCAGAAATGTACGGCTCGGTGAAGCTCCCAGCTTTGGCAAACCGATTCTTCTTTACGACGGTGCCTCGAATGGAGCCAAAAGCTATCGTCAACTTGCCGAGGAAGTTATGAAAATTCAGCCCGCCGCAGAACAATCGGGCAAACCTTATGCCAAGGAGCGACACCGCCGCGTTCGATAAAATCGTTCCTACGATTTTATTAAAGAATATGAAATATGCAGAAAATACAGGTAAAAAAGAGAAAAAAATTAGCTCTTGGTAAAGGACTGGGCGCACTTATCCCGGACATCCGTGCGGCAGGGGACATGGAAGCGGATTACTTTTACTGCCAGGTCAGCCTCATTCGTCCCAATCGCTATCAACCAAGAAAAAAGTTTAAGGAGAAAGAACTGGCTGCACTCAGTGCTTCCATCAAAGAACAGGGAATTATTCAGCCACTGCTTATACGGAGACTCGATGATGGCTACGAACTTGTCGCCGGCGAAAGGCGGCTGCGGGCAGCAAAACTGGCAGGTTATCAAGACGTTCCCTGTGTGATAAAAGATCTTACCGAAAAACAATTGCTTGAAATGTCTGTCGTGGAGAATATTCAACGGGAAAATCTTAACCCGATGGAAGAGTCTGATGCTTACCATCGCCTGATCACTGAGTTTGAATTGACCCAGGAGGAGGTGGCGATACATGTCGGGAAAAGCAGATCGGCGGTGGCCAATTTCCTGCGATTGAGACAGTTGCCTGAATCGATTAAAGAGAGCATTGTCGATGGTGCCTTAAGCATGGGACATGCACGGGCTTTACTCGGTATTTCCAACAAAGCACAACAGTCGGCTGTATGGCGCGCGGTGGTCGCAAAGGGACTGTCCGTGCGGGAAACGGAATCTCTTGTTAACCGTCTCAAAAAAGAATCCGGTGATTCCAGAAAGCGCAAAGAGGGGACTGACGAGATTTATTTTACAAATATTTCCGAAGAACTTTCCCGAAACTTTGGTACCAAAGTAAAGATTCGACGACGGGGCCAAAAGGGAAAAGTTGAAATAGAATTTTATAGCAACGAGGATCTTGACAGGTTACTGCATCTACTGAACCAGGTATAGATAACCGTCACAGGCATGTCACTTCATATCATCGTAGATGGCTACAATGTCATTCGTCAGTCAAAGCAGTTACGTATTCTGGACCTGCGGGATATTCAGGAGGGAAGAGAAGCCCTTCAAGATATTCTGACGGAATATCGAAAAAGTAAAGGCCACCGTATTACCCTCGTATTTGACGGTACCAATGCCGTGTCTCCTGGCTCACAGCGCCAGCGTTTTCGTGGAATCGAAATTCTGTTTTCACGCAACGGCGAGACGGCGGACACGGTTATCAAACGCATGGCAGCCAGGGAAAAGGAAAGAGCTCTGATCGTCAGCTCCGACAGAGATATTATTTCGTTTGCGACGTCCGTGGGATCGGCAACCATCGGGTCCAGGGCGTTTGAAGATAAAATGCTCCAAGCGCTTTATTCTTATGGAAATGGCGGGATGGAAGATCCCCCTGATACAGGATGGGTGCCAACGACACGCAAGAAGGGACCCAGTCGGCGCTTGCCGAAGAAAAAGCGCCGAAATCGGAATAAGGTGTATAAGCTATGAAGACCATTGTCGTCATCGATGGGCAGGGCGGGGGTATCGGTAGCATCATCATCAAGAAGCTCAGGGAGGGTTATACTGAGCGTATCGAGATTATTGCGCTGGGGACCAATGCCGTTGCCACCGCCAATATGTTAAAGGCGGGGGCAAATCGGGGCGCATCCGGACAGAATGCGATTGTTCAAACCACGCGCCATGCTGATATGATTATCGGACCGATCAGTATCGTGATGGCCAATGCCATGTTAGGCGAATTGACGCCCGGTATGGCTGAAGCAGTCGCTTCGAGTAAAGCCAGGAAAATTTTGATACCGCTATCTCAGGAGAATGTTGCCGTGGTAGGTGTCTCTTCCGACCGACTTCCCAAGTTGATAGAAACCATGCTGGCGGAAAACCTGTTGGATTTGATGCCAGGCAAGAAATAAAAAAGATTACAACCCTTGGTATATTTTATCCAGGCAATACACAAAGAGGAACCCCATTATGTGTGAAGCAAATGCATACCTTATCCAAGACAAAGAAACCAAGTTGATCATGGAAGCCGTGGACACGGTGGAACCGGAAGGCGATGGTATCAAGCTCGTCAGTATTTTCGGAGACCAGAAAATCATCAAGGCCCGGATCCATTCACTGTCGCTTGTCGACAACAAGATCTATTTCGAGGAATAAAACAACACCACTTAACGATTTTCGTGAAAATACTCATTGCCAAAACTGCTGGATTTTGCATGGGTGTTCGCCGGGCGGTCGAGATCGTCATCGATACGGCACACCAGCAAGATGCCCCCGTCCGAACCTTCGGCCCCCTGATCCACAATCCACAAGTCCTCAAAATTTTTGAAGAAAAAGGGATAAGTACCGAACATTCCGTCCCGGAAAGTGGAACAGGATCCATTCTCATCAGGGCTCATGGTGTGCCGCCGAGCATTAAGACATCCTTGGCATCCGCCGGTTTCAACGTGATAGACACCACGTGTCCACGGGTCATCAAGGTTCAAACAATTATTCGAAAGCATGCCCAGAAAGGCTACGCATCCATCATTGTCGGCGACGAGGATCACCCGGAGGTTGTGGGTCTGTTAGGCTATGCAGGGGCCCACGGATATGTAGCGGACAATCTACAGGCTCTGAACAAGTTGCCCGAATTTGAAAAAGCCATCATCGTTGCCCAGACCACCCAGAATGTGCATCTTTTTGATGATGTCAGGAAATGGGCTTCTGAGCGATATCCTCATTATAAAATTTTTAACACGATTTGTGATTCGACAGAAGGGCGACAGGCGGAAGTCATCCGCATCACCAAGCTGGTGGATGCAATTATCGTCGTTGGCGGACACAACAGCGGTAATACCCAGCGATTGTCTGAAATCGCCAGGCAGGCTGGGAAACCGGTATATCACATCGAAACCGAATCAGAACTCGATCTGGATGCGCTTTCCTCGGCCGGGTGTATCGGCATCACTGCCGGCGCCAGCACGCCTAACTGGATTATTAAACGTGTTTACCGAAAACTTGAGACCTTGCCCACCAAGGGCTCTTTCGGCTGGCGAAAAGCGCTCTATTACCTCCAGCGGTCCCTGTTGTTGACAAATATTGCTGTTGCTATCGGGGCCGGGTCTCTCTGCTTTGCCTGCGCCAGGTTACAGGGAATCGAATTTTTTTACCCGCAGATGCTCATCGCCGCGCTCTACGTTCAATCCATGCACACCCTGAACCACCTGATGGGGAGACAATCGGATCGGTTCAATGACCCGGATCGGTCTGAGTTTTACATCCGCTATCGGTTGTTGCTGTCGATTCTGGCCATTGCTGCCGGTGGTGCTGGGTTGTTGACGGCATACCGTATGGGGTGGATGCCATTTCTCATTCTTCTGGTCATGAGTATTCTTGGTTTTTCCTACAATTTGAAGTTGATACCCGGCTGGTTTCCAAAGCAGCCGAAATATAAGCGGATAAAGGATATCCCGGGATCAAAAACCATTTTGATTGCAGTGGCATGGGGCATCGTCAGCGCCATATTTCCGTCATTTGAAAGGATGGGCGGTTTTGATCTATCAATGCTGTTGACATTTTTCTGGGCAACACTTTTTGTTTTTGTGAGAACAGCGTTTTTCGATGTTCTGGATATGCAGGGGGATAGACTTGTCGGCAAGGAAACGCTTCCCATCCTCATGGGTGAAAAACGAACCTTGCGGGTCTTGAAAGGGCTGCTTCTGATTTCAACGGCGATCCTGGTTCTGGCGAGTGCTTCCGGAATCTTCAACCATCTCGGTTACGCCCTGGCTGTCTGCCCGATCCTGATGCTGTTTGTTTTGCTGGCCAACCAAAAAGAACTGATGCTGCCCGGTATTCATCTGGAATTCTTGATTGAGTCTCATTTTATTTTGGCAGGTATTATCACTCTTGTCTGGTCGATGCTGACCTAATTTCCCCAGATGGTGGATTCGGTTCCATGAACCAATCGTATGATATTGTCCTTGTGCCGATAGATAATCAGCACCGTGATCGTGGCAGCACAAAGGGTAACCACTGCTGAATGTGTTGTGTACCAAATAGCCATCGGCAGAACAGCCGCACCGGACAAAGATGCCATGGAGGCCCTGTTTGAGAAACAGGCCATCATGATAAAGACCAACAGTGTAACCAGAGCGGAAACGGGCGAGATAATCAGAAAGCATCCCCATGCCGTTGCCACACCTTTTCCGCCACCTCGTAGGCCAAGGTAGAGAGGATAAAGATGCCCTATAAATGCTGATATTGCTATCAGGGATAAATACGCCTGTCCCCGGAGACTTTCGGGGACTTCCATCAGATGAACGGCCATGAATAGAGGGAGGGCGCCCTTGAACACATCCAGGAAAAGCGTCAGCAGGGCCAGCCTGGTGCCGGCAACACGCAGGACGTTGGTTGCCCCGATATTCCCACTTCCCTTGTTGCGGATGTCTTGATTGCGGAAAAGGGCGGACAAAACAAGACCAAATGGAATAGAGCCCAACAGGTAGGCCAGGAGAGGAAGTCCGCCATATTTAAGTGCTTCGATCACTGTACGAGAAATAGGATGCTTTCCATGGCATTACCATCCGCTGTCAGCACTTCCACCATCCAGTCTCCGGATTCATTGGGCGTGATATCTTTTGAGCTCCAGGTCCGCCATGCTGCTGAGTTGATCGGAAGTGTCACCGAGGCTTTCAGTTTGCCGTTCAAGTACCAGTGATGAATGATCGTCGTATCTGTTTTAGCTCCGACAATCTTTGTAAAGCAGTAGAGGCGTCCGATGCTGGTATGGAAAACAGACCCAATGCCAATCGGCGCTCGGTTCACGATATTTCTACAAATAGCAGCTTCATCCAACTGGATTCCCATGTCTGATGCGTCTTGAGCCAGCAGTGTTGCCGAAAAAAGGAAAGGGAACAGGGTCATGCTCATGCATATTAAAATGAAAAGAAACCATTTGACCTGTCGCATATTTGCCTCCAAAAAGGTTTTATTCTATCATTTAAAACCTGGTCCTTTGGGCCAGGTCAGAGATGTTTGGCTATGCCGATGTCATTAGTTACTTAAATCCGAAGTACAAAATTCGAAATCCTAAACGGTTCGACAGGCTCACCGCCCTGAGCAAGGTCGAAGGGCAATATCTAATGATTAAAATTCGAATGATCAAAACAAGACCTTG
>QMMS01000002.1 GCA_003647375.1 Deltaproteobacteria bacterium | reverse complement strand
TTTCTCAGGTTTGTAAGAGATTAGAGGCAAGAATCGCTCAGGATAAAAGTTTAAGTAAAAAAATTAAACGGATAGAAAAGAAAATTAAATTGTAAAATGTGGAGATCTGACCCCTTACTTCTGACCCCTTACTTCTGCTCTCATGCAGTGGGAAAAACAAAAAAAAGCGGAAGCACTGAAAAGCGGAAGCACTGGAAGTCCTGACATTTCTAAACAGTGCAGAGGGCCAAAAATATATCGAAAAGTTGAACAGGGGAGATGGAAGATAAGTTAAATCGGCACTTCGGCTCTGGGTTTGTGAACAGCGAGATGGTCTTTCTCCACGGCCTCTTTGGCCATCAGTACCGGCGCAGGACAGAACAATCCTCTCGCATCTATCGTCTTGGTCACTTATGGGCCTCTTCTCGTTGTCGTTCCCGTCTTTCGACATCACTCCTGCGGTATTTCTGACTTCTTTGCTCCGGGCCTTCGTAACCCGAGGTACCGCCCTTGCGCCTTTCCTTTCCGGAACGACGGTCTTTTCCACTTCTCTCCTCACCCATGTCTTCTCTCTTCCATAAATGGTTATCCGAATCAGTCCGGAAGTTTCCGTAGAAAATGCCGTATGACATTGTTCACTTCATCCGGTTTTTCCAGGGGTGATAAATGCCCGGCATCTTCGATAGAATGCACGATTGCCCCGGCGATCTTTTCGCCCATATAACGGCCATATTTGGCCGGTGTCAGCACATCATCGGCGGCTGTCAACACCAGAACAGGCGTTTTGATGATCGGCAGTCTGTCCATGACATCGAAGCGGTTGCACGCCTGATAATCACCCAAAGCCACCTCCGGAGTACATGCGGAGGTTTCCTGAATCAAAGGCCGAAGCACGTCTGCGTCACTCTTTTTTGAAATTCCCATGGCCACGACCGATTCTACAAACTTGTTAAAATCTTTTTGAATGGTCTCAAAGATAAGGGGGTTGACCTTGAGCCTGGCACCGGTGTTCATGAGAATACCGGCCGAAAAACGCTCTCCGTGATCGATGAGCATCTGTAGGGTGATGGCACCTCCCATACTGAGGCCACACGGAATGGGGTGGGGGATTTCCAGCTCATCAATAAAATCCATCACGGCCTGGACATAACCGGTCACATGATCATTCCCAGGGCCCGGGCTGGCCCCATGCCCGGGAAGATCGATGGCAATGGTATTGGCGACATCCACCAGGGCCTGCACCTGAGACCGCCAGAAAAGACGATTTTGCGAAGATCCATGGATGAACAACAGGGTTGGTTTGTTTGCATGAAGCGGCCAGTTGCCGGTGGTAAATCCCAGCGATCCAGATATTCTGTTTTCCATGTTTTTTCCTGTCAGTTTTTGAGGAGTTAAATCATGGCGTCCAACGCCGATATCGCGGAAAAAGACCATTTATGGATGGGCACTAGGTAGATTCCCACGCGCCATCCCAGTCCTGGGGCGGCGGTGATGCCTTAAAATAGTTGCACCGTTCCAGGAAAATTCGGCACAGATGATCTGTATCCGCACAGGCAGCAAAAACGCCGGCGGCCTTTTCAAATGCAAGTTCCTGATATAGTGAAAGTCCCCTGGCAAAGACTTCCTGGGATTTGTTGAGCGAAACCTCTTTTTCTCCCAGCACTTCGTAGATCCTGACCGGTTGTTTCTTGCCCTTGGCCCGGACAACATCCACCTCGCGAGTTGCCAACCGATCGTGCAATGCCTGCTGGGTAGCTTCGCCGATCAATATATCCGTACCATAATATTTATTCAGCTTCTCGATGCGTGAAGCCACATTGACGCTGTCCCCGATCACGGTAAAGTCCATCCGCCGCTCCGACCCGATATTTCCGGATATCACCTCACCGGTACAAATACCGATCCCTACACGTATGGGCGGCGCTCCCGATTCCATGCGCCTGTCGTTGAATTCGGACAATCGATCCCGCATCTGTATCGCCGTCCGGACGGCGCGCAGGGCATCATCTTCCCGAACGTAGGGGACACCAAACACCGACATGATGGCATCGCCGATATATTTGTCCAGAACCCCTTTGTTTTGAAAAATGATATCCACCATGAGACTGAAATAGTCGTTCAAAAACGAGACCGTCTGCTCGGCCGTCAGGTTCTCCGTTATACCGGTGTATCCACGAACATCTGCAAACATAACCGTCGCTTTGCTGCGCGTGCCCCCCAGCACCTGCCGGCTGGGATCGTTAAGAAGCCGTTCGACAATATCTTTTTCCATGTAACGCACCAGAGTCCCCTTCATCCGTTTCCGGCTGGTGATGTCTTCAAAAACCAGAACCAGTCCCTGACGATCCATTTTATGGCCGACCAAGGGCACAACGTTGACGTTCATGAAATGTTCCTTACCCCAGGGCATGACAATCCTGACGTCATCGTCCACGATCGCCCGGCCGGATACATATACCTGGTCAATCAATTCCAACAAGCCGCGGTTCCCCTGACCGATGATGTCCCGGATATCATCGGTTGCCATACCGGATATGGGTTCCCGAAACCAGGCTTCCGCAGCCTTGTTCAGGGTCTTGACACGGTAGTGGTTATCCAGCGTAACGATACTATTGGTAATGCTGTCCTGGACACTCCCAAGATAATTGCGCATGTCCACTGTTCGCCCGTAGAGTTGCGCATTCTCAAGGGCAACGGAAATTTGAGATGCCAAGGCCTTTAATAGGTTTTCATCTTCCTTGTCAAACGCGCCCTTCTTCTTGTTGATAACCTCGGTCACACCGATAATGTCGCCCTGGCGGTTGACGATGGGAACACACAGGACCATTCGCGTGTCAAAACCGGTCTGCTCATCCACTATCGGCAAAAATCGGGTGTCCTGATATGCATGGTCAATATTGAGAACTTCACCCGTCTTGGCCACATACCCGGCCAGCCCCTTATCCAGTGGAATCCGAATTTCCGTCAATTCGGATTGCTGGGCCACTTTGGACCAAAGCTCCCCGCTCTTTTCGTCGACCATAAAGAGCGTACTCCGTTCGGCGTTAAGGGCTTTTGAAATCCTGTCAACAATTTCGACGAACAGGATATCCAGGTCCAGGGTTCCCGCGACGGCGGCGGAAACATCAAAGAGGATGGCTATCTTTTCATGGTCAGCCAAAAGCCGTCGATACAACTCCAGGTTTTCGACAGCAATGGCGGTCTGATAGGCAAACGCCTTAAACAGCACCTCGTCTCTTTCCTCGAAGTGTCCCTCCTTTTTATTGATGGCCTGGATAACGCCGATGAGTTCGCCCTGAAAATTTTTCAACGGACCGCAAAGCAGGTCCCGGGTCTTGAACCCCATCTCGCGATCGTGGGAATCATCAAAACGCGGGTCCGAATAAGCATCAACGATATTGACCATCTGGTCATTTTCAGCCACCCAACCGGCAATGCCTTGACCTATTTGGGTCCGGATTTCCCGGCTATCCAGCCCTTCCGCCACCAGAGACCACAATTCACCTGAAAATCGATCCACGAGGAAAAGAGTTGCCCTTTCAGCATCCATTACCTTGCTGGCTGTAGTAACGATTCGCTTGATCTGGCTCTCTATGCCTGATCGCAGGGAGAGGATTTCCGTCATGTCCAGCATTTCGAAAATACTTTCCAGCGAAAGCTCTATTTCGCGTCCTCGAAGGACCGATTTTTCGAACCTGAAGTTTGTCTGGCGCAGTCTTCCGGTGATGAGTTTTAAGAAATTTCGTGTCAGAGAAGGTACGGCCACAAAAATAGCTTCCAAATCCGCGTATTTAATCTTGAGCAGCTGCGTATCCACCAGCGCGCGCACAGAGGCCAACCGGACGCCATCGCTGAAATACCCCATTTCACCGATACTTTCCCCGGAGTTCAGCGTAAACAGGAACACTTCCTCCTCATAGTCACCGGTCCGATACACCATCACCTCACCGCCAACAATGATATAGAAACAATCCCCTAATTCATCCTGGACGATAATTTTGTCGCCGGCCTTCACCGATACATTCGCAACAAAATCACTGATCACCATCAGTTCTTCGATGCCGATCCCTTTAAAAACAGAGGAGAACCGCAGCCGATCTACCCGTTGCCTCGACACAGCCTTACCCAGCTCCAGGGGCGACACCGCGCCTTCCTCCACCAGCAGCTTTCCCAGGAGTTGTTCAATTCCGGAGGCCCGCATCTTTTTTTGTTGGGCAATGACTTTCCTTAAAACTCCCGGGTCCGGTGATACGTATTCTCCAATACGTTTCAGCATTCTCTTTTTTATCTTATCCATGACAACATCCTGTTTAGATGCGCATTTGGAACAGTTGGATCAGCTTCGCCGGTTCTTGTGGTCGAGGGATGCTTTGATAAAATCCCTGAAAAGTGGGTGCGGGTCCATGGGACGTGATTTGAACTCAGGGTGGAATTGGCAACCGAGAAGCCATGGATGCCCTTTTAATTCTATTATTTCGACCAGCTCGCCGCTTGGGGAGATCCCACTGACGACCATTCCGTTTTCAATGAACTGATCCTTGTACTGATTGTTAAACTCGTACCGGTGCCGGTGTCTTTCAGATATTTCCTTGACGCCATATGCAGCAGAAGCCAGCGTGTTCTCATTGAGATTGCACGGATAGGCACCCAGACGCATAGTGCCGCCCTTGTCGGAATGTTCGTCCCGTTTTTGGATGGTACCCTGTTGTTCGTCGAACCATTCCAGCATCAGATAAATCACGGGGTGTGGCGTCAGTTTGTCGAACTCCTGGCTGTTGGCACCTTCCAGCTTCAGTACATGCCGCGCAAATTCAATGACCGCAATATGCAATCCCAGGCAGATACCAAAGTAGGGGATGTTGTTCTCCCTGGCATACCTTGCCGCACATATCTTGCCTTCGATGCCCCGGGAACCAAAACCGCCGGGCACCAGGATGCCATCGGCTTCACTAAGGATACCGCTGCAGGAGTCCGAGTCGATGGTTTCCGAATCAACAAAGATCAGATTGGGTCGACAGTTATTGGCCACTCCGCCGTGATAAAGAGCTTCGTTGAGGCTCTTGTAGGACTCGGTCAGATCGACATACTTGCCCACGATCGCAATGTTCACCGAATACTTGGGGGACTTGAATTTTTCGACAAAAGCCTCCCATGAATCCAGGATGGGTGCGCGGGTCCATATCTTGAGCAGTTCCACAATTTTATCGTCAAGGCCTTCCTTGTGAAAAACCAGCGGGACTTCATAGATACAACCCACATCCTTGGCCGTTATGACTGCGTCCTGGCTCACATTACAGAAAAGAGCGATCTTGGCTTTGATCTCCTTGGGAAGATACCTGTCTGTTCGGCAGAGTAGAATGTCGGGCTGAATACCAATGCTGCGCAGTTCCTTGACACTGTGCTGCGTCGGTTTCGTTTTCAGTTCACCGGCTGTGCCGATATAGGGCACCAGCGTCAGATGGATATAAATCACGTTCTCCTTGCCGGCATCTGTCTTGAACTGCCGGATGGCCTCCAGAAACGGAAGGCTTTCGATGTCGCCGATGGTGCCGCCAATTTCAACAATGACAACATCCACACCGGTTGCCGCCAGCTTAATGCTATTCTTTATCTCGTCGGTAATGTGAGGAATCACCTGAACGGTTCCCCCGAGGTAGTCACCTCTCCTTTCTTTGGTTATAACTGTGTCATATATTTTCCCGGTGGTAAAATTACTATCCTTGCCCAGTTTGGCCCTGGTAAACCTTTCATAGTGCCCGAGATCAAGATCTGTTTCGGTACCATCGTCGGTAACAAACACCTCACCGTGCTGAAACGGATTCATGGTACCCGGATCCACGTTGAGATAGGGATCCAGTTTTTGAATTGTCACCGAAAGTCCCCGGCTTTCCAGCAGGGAACCGATTGCCGCCGAGGCAAGGCCTTTTCCTAGAGAAGATAGTACACCACCTGTAACAAAAATATACTTCGTATCATAATCCATACAGCTTCCTCATTCTTCTATTCGTTTTCTGAATTCGTTAATCGTTTTCTCGATTTCCCTCAACTCCCCTTCCACAGACGTATCCAATTTTTCGGGCATTGACTGAAAATACTTGATCTCCAGGCGTTCGGCATCGAGCAGCGCTTTTGGAAAAGAAGGATTCACGCGCAATGACTCCACTCTGATTTCCCGAACTATCCCGCCGCCTTTGTAAATGGCAACGTGCATGGGGTACCAGGTGTGATTGACCTGCCGCCAATCATCATATCGAATCTCCACGACCAGCCCCGGCGCTTCATCCGTTCCGCCTACCAGCACCCAGCGCATGGGTTGAAATGTTTCCTTGTCCACCCACACTTGGGAGACCCGCTCGTTCGGTTTTTCGGAACCCAGTACCACGGCAATCCTGCCTTCGAATCGACCCAGACAGGTCAGTGAGGTATCGATGCCTGCGGCAGCCAGTCTTTTCCCCAACGATTCCCTCGACCGGTATAAAAGAATGTCCTTATACAAGTCAAATAAAGTTTCATCATTTGTTACAATTTTTTGGTCAATGACCGTAAGCGTTTTTCCACCGGACACCAGATGAATCCTGGAGGCATTCCGGGAAATCGAATCGGATCGGAAAACATTCGGGAAAAGATACCGCAGGGTTTCATCGGCCTCCACCAGCACCTCGCCCGATGCGGCTTCGTAAAACAGAACCTTTTGAACCACCATCAAGCTTTTTGATTTGCCGTACTGCTGCGTCAACAACTCAAGCAGGTGCGGCCCTCTCAGGATATAGGCATGAGACATCCGGCCTGAGAATGTCATAAACAAAGCGCATATCAGAATTGCGACAAACCATCGACTATGGGGACGTTTAATTGCTACATTAATATTACAACGCAACATTAAGAACATGTTCATGAATGGGTTCCCATACAGATAGAAGATGCCCCGTGCGTAAGCAAGGGGTAGATTCACTGGGCAATAAATATTTCGTCCGAAAATAATGCAGCACTGCCAAGCTCTTCTTCAATTCTGATGAGCTGATTGTATTTGGCGATTCGATCGCTTCGTGAGAGGGAGCCGGTTTTGATCTGGCCTCCGTTTACACCAACCACCAGGTCGGATATGAATGTATCCTCTGTCTCCCCGGAGCGGTGAGATATGACCGTGGTGTATCCCGCCTGCTTGGCCATCTCTATCGCATCAAGTGTTTCCGTAACCGTGCCGATCTGGTTCAGTTTGATCAATATGGAATTGGCAATACCCGCCTGAATCCCCTTGTCGAGTATTTTGGGATTGGTCACAAATATATCATCACCAACAATCTGGATCATGCCCTCCAGCCGGTCGGTCATAATTTCCCACCCTGCCCAATCCTGCTCTGCCAGCCCGTCTTCGATGGACAAAATAGGATACGTGTCGACCAATTGCTCATAGTACGTGATCATCTCATCGGGGGTCAGCTTCTTTTTCTCTGATGCCAGAACATATTTTTTCTTAACATAAAACTCGCTGGCAGCCGCATCCAGCGCCAGGCCGATGTCCTTTCCGGGTCGATATCCGGCTGTCTCTATGGCATCGACAATGTATTGCAGAGCCTCTTCATTTGAAGCGAGGTCCGGTGCAAAACCGCCTTCATCCCCTACTGCTGTATTCAGACCTTTTCCTTTCAGAATCTTTTTCAATGCATGAAACGTTTCGGCCCCCATTTGGACGGCCTGCGCAATGTTTCCGGCGCCAATAGGAACAATCATGAATTCCTGTATGTCCAGATTGTTGGCTGCATGAGCACCGCCATTGACGATATTCATCATGGGCATAGGCAGATACCGGGCATTGATACCGCCCAGATACCGGTAGAGAGGAAGCCCGTATGCCATGGCCGCTGCCCGTGTTGCCGCCATGGATACACCCAGAATGGCATTTGCACCCAATTTCGATTTATTGGTCGTGCCATCCAGTGCGATCATGGTAAAATCGAGCGCTACCTGGTCCGAGGCATCCATACCGTGAATCGCCGGTGCGATGGTTTTCATGACATTCTTTACGGCACTGGTCACACCTTTTCCACCATACCGTTTCGAACGTTTGTTTCGCAACTCCAGCGCTTCACGCTTACCCGTTGATGCACCGGACGGAACGGCTGCTCGCCCGATAGCGCCGCAGGCCAGGGCGATATCTACCTCAACGGTAGGATTACCTCTTGAATCCAGTATTTCTCTGGCAATTACATCGATGATTTCAGTCATAAAGCCTCTCTTTCCTTTTGAATGATTGTTTTGGAATAAACTTGCGTAACGATTTTATGAACTATTGACAACTATCTGTTATGTTTTTGATTTTATAGTTCTCCCTGCTCGCTGATACCGGCAATGATCAATCCGCTCTGAACATATTTTTTGATATGATCCAAGCTTGACTATTCGG
The DNA here is from genome assembly GCA_003647375.1 of Deltaproteobacteria bacterium. The sequence continues at coordinate 38,713 of QMMS01000002.1, read as the reverse complement.
ATATAAATGTTACGCTTATTACATTTCTATGTCAAGGAAAGGCATGTAATGAAAATCATAAAAACCTATCATCGTTCTCATCTGTTTGTTTCGGCAATCCGGATTCTGGATTATCAAAAATCCGCCCAGCCGTCCATCGAAGAGGTTTGCAGCCTCCTGGATTTTTCCCTGGAACAAGGCCACTTCATCTGCAATAAGCTTGTGGAAATGGGGATTGTCGAAATTGTTGAAGGCGCGTATGGAATGCGTCTCTTTATCAAGGACCACACCCTTCTCGAAGAAATCCCCATGTCGGACCAGGAAAGTAAACTTGACGAAGCGTTGAAACAGTTCAAGGCTACCCGCAAAGGCTACGCAAAGAAAGTGGCTTCTATTCAGGCCGACCAGAAAGAAAAGCGCAAGAACCTCTTTGCGGGTCTCGAAAAAAAGCTGAAATCTGATCTGAAGAATAAATAATATTTGGTGTTTGGTGTTTTGTGTTTTGTGTTTTGTGTTTATTCCATTACTAAAAACCTGGTCCTTTGGGCCAGGTCAGAGACATTTGGCTTTGCCGATAGCGGTAGTCACTTAAATCCGAAGCACGAAATTCGAAATCCTAAACAATACCCAATGACCCAAATTCAAATGATCAAAACAAGACCTTGGAGATACATGTTCAAGCACTATGTTTGAATCATTTGAGCTTTCGATATTTGAAATTGTTTCGTATTTCGATATTCGTATTTCGGATTTGAACACAAAAACTCAGTGAACCCTACTGAAGCCCCACGTTCCAGTTCCAGAGTCCAGGCCGCTGCTTGATGCTGACCGTTTCCGGAACCGGTTCAGACAGGTGAACAAAAACAGTGTAGCCCGCCGCCGTCAGCAACTCTCTTTTTTTCCGGAGATCCACTTTCCAATTGGGAAACAGCCAGAAATCCTCTCCATATTTTGCAACCCATGCTGTTTCGTCCTTTGGACTGGTAAACGGTGCCCCTTCCTTAAATTGTTCCGACAACGTTCTGGATATGCACAACGGCCAGTTGGCGGACAACACAATTCCCAGGGGCAAAATACTCTGTCCGGGAAGCGCCGAATAATCTTTTTTCCCCAGTTCAGGACTGACGATGGCACCCGAAAACCCCAGTCGCTTCAAGGACTCGACAGCAAAACCATTGGTGATGTTGCAGAAGGGTCCTGCCCAGAGGGTCAACCGGCTGCGGCTTTCGAATAAAACGGACTGCCAGGGCATGTTCAATACAAAACGTCCGGCTCCTAAACGGACTGCCAGGTCAACCAGTTCATGAAGCGCTCTTGCCTCCCCGGGCCAAAGCACGGGCGGCAGCCACCACCAGATTTTTTTCACGAGGTTTTTTTGACATGACGCCACGGATTCAGGTGACAGCCAAAAACCGGTCTCTCCTGAATTGCTCTTGGAAACCGGGCTTCTATTCACCCGCATATCAACGACTGATGCTTTTGGGTTGATTGGTCGACGCGTCTTTTCCAGGGGTGTAGTAATCCGCTCTGTGTGGCGCTTCAACGGCTCCCCGATGACCAATTCCTTCTCGAGTTGTAATATCATATCGCGAAGATGGCCTTCCTGGCGATCCACCAGAAAAACAGGTGCACCCTTTATCCGGCTATCCCGGGAAAGTGCCTTCAGATGGTAACGCCCCCTGGCAGGCACAAATTGCTTCATCCGTCTGACCACGTGCCAGGGGTCGTCCTCATAACCAATCCTGAGGGCATCGCCTGTCATGAGGGCCTCCCGGGGGACCAGGTAGCGTTGGTGTTTAGAACCCTGGACATGGCCCAGAAGCAACCCGGATCCGGTCTGGGCAGATATGTCGATGGGATTCTGCGGCCGCTGAGGTAAAAACCCGTAATGCGTGGACACCCGTCCTAGCGCCATGTCAAGGAGTCCCAGGGCGACACGCTTCTTTTTGGGATCGCTGCCTTCGTCCCGGAGCATCTTGTAGGCGGTTACGGTGTAGTAGACATAGTGGGGCCCCTTTTTTCGGCCCTCGATTTTCCAGGTCCGTATCTGCGGAATCGAAAGAAGTACCTTGACCAGGACATCCAGACTCAGGTCCTGGCACGAAAAATACCTTTCATTGCCATGTTCTCCACGGTAACGTCGCCTGCACGGTTGGACGCATCTACCCCTGAGACCACTCCTTCCACCAAAATAGCTGCTCCAGTAACACCTTCCGGAAACACCGTAGCAAAGGGCTCCATGAATAAAAACCTCCAGCCCCAAACCATCCGGGCACGCTTCTGCCATCCTTTTGATCTCGTCGATGTTCAGTTCTCGGGGTAGCACCACCCGGTCCACAGAAAGGTTATGCCGCACAAGGTTGAGAGCCTCAGGAAAACTCACGTTTGTGAGGGTAGAAAGATGCAGCTCTTTTTTAAATCCGGTCTTTCGCGCCAGTACCGGCAAGGATAAGTCCTGGACAATCAGCGCATCCGGGTTGACATCGTATTTCAATCGATGCAGGAACGCTTCGGCCCTGTCCAGTTCTTCGGGCTTTACCAGCGTGTTAAAGGCCACATAAACCTTGATTCCCCTGGCATGAGCAAGACGTGTCAAGGCTGCCAACTCTTCAAACGTAAAGTTGGGCGCCGCCATTCGGGCAGAAAATTGTTTCAAGCCGCAATAAACGGCATCCGCACCGGCAGCTATGGCTGATAAAAATGAAGCCCTGTTTCCTGCCGGAGCCAAAATTTCGGGTCTTGTCGAATTGCTGGTTTTCTGGGAATTCATAATGCCGCCGTAAACCGATACCCAATGCCTATCAGGCTCGTGAAACTTCCGGGTTAATAGGTTGACTTAAAACTACTTCTAATATATTTTACGCTCACAATTAGAGAAAGTTCAACACAATTATTATATGGGTAACAAGAGATATGAATACCGGAAGACCTTCGACTTCTGATGTTGCCAGAGAAAGGGTTTATCTCGACTTCTACAATTTAGATGAAGCACCCTTTTCCATTACACCTGATCCCGAGTATCTCTATTATTCCGTTACCCATCAAAATGCCATCGACAAACTGCTTTACGGTATCAACAGCCGTATGGGTTTTCTCCTCCTGGTGGGAGAAGTCGGTACCGGCAAAACAACACTCTGCCGATCCCTGCTGGACAATCTGGAAGACAAAGCCTCTACGGTCTATATCATCAATCCTTCCCTTTCAGGCACCGAGCTCATTTCCAGCATTCTGGACGACCTGGACATTGCCTATCCAAAAGATGCCTCAAAAAAAGAGCTGATCAATGCGCTCAACAATTTTTTCCTGACCGACGATGGTGACAAACCGGTGGTCATCATTATCGATGATGCCCAGACAATGCATATCGATTCCCTGGAGGATATGCGACTGCTGTCCAACTTGGAAACAGACAAAGAAAAGCTGCTCCAGATCCTCCTCGTGGGCCAACCGGAGCTATTGACACAGCTTTCCAGACCTGAAATCAGGCAGCTCAAACAACGCGTCGCTTTGACCTGCCGACTCGATGCCCTGTCCAGGGCCGAAATAGAGGGATACATTTCCCGGCGCTTGTTTGTAGCCGGGGACAAGGGACATATCCGTTTCAAGTCGGATGCCATTCGCCGTATCTTTTCCATATCCAAAGGGACCCCCAGGCTGATCAACCGCATCTGTGATTATGCCCTCACAGCCGGCTATGTGGCCGACACCCATGAAATCAGCCAGGGACATGTCAAAAAAGCGGTCAAAGAACTTAAAGGCCTATGGGAAGGTGATACAAGTGCCATATCCTCTGCTTCAGGCAAACGTAAGTGGCTTCTCATCTTGGCGCTGATAAGTCTGGTCTATTCAGGCATTGTCGTGGCTGTATGGTATATGGCACCCAGGTTTATTGCATCGATTCCGCAGGCAGAATCGACCCCCGATACCAAACCCAAGCCGCTTCCGGTAGCGATGGCCGAACAACAGGCATCCCAACTGGGTTCGCCCCTGGAAGAAAACATGGCCAAAACCACGCTTGAAAACGAAACACCACCACCCGTGGAAACAACGGCATCATCGCCGGACGAGCGGAACAAAACCTATATCATACGGGTGGCGTCTTTCAAAACCCTGCAGCGCGTCGAAAAAGCTACAACCCAGTTGCGTAAAAACGGTATTCAATCCTACTCGAGATTTGTTGATCTGGGAGAAAAAGGCCAGTGGTACGGTCTATACACCGGAAGCTTCAAGACCTTAGAGGAAGCCAAACAGTTCAGGACGGATCATAATCTATATGACGCGGTTATTGAGCACCGCTACGTTGAAAAATAAAATAGAACCCAATGTTACCCACAGGTGGACCATATGAGCCTAATGCATGATGCTTTGCGGAAAAAGAAAAAAGAAAAAAAGCATCCTTCCGGCACGGAACTTTTTAAAGACGATTCCGGACAGAAACCCAGAAGCAGGGTCAGGACCTATGGTATCGCTGGTATCGTTCTGCTTGTCTGTATCATCGCCGGTTTTTATCTTTATGAGATGATGTCTCTTTCACGACCAATGACCCCCGCCCTGCAGTCGACCCTGGTGGCAGAACCACGTTTTAGCCCGCCCGAGAAACCCGTTTTTTCAGGTCAGGATAGTGGTATGCCGGCGTCATCCGAAACAGCAATATCCGCCGACCATCTGCCGGAAAAGCAGGTTACCCCATCCAAAACAACGGTAATGGAACCGACTTCGCCGGCACCGGAACCTGAGGTACAAAAGGCAGCCCCGGCAACAGCGCCCCTAAAAAAAGCCGAGCAACCGCTGTCTGAAAAAGCGCAGAAAGCAACGATCCAAAAAAGAACAGTTCCCCCCCCGGTCATCGAGCCTGAAGAGATCATTACCCAGCCTGAACCGGCCGGGAATACAAACCTGAATCAAGCAGAGCAGGCTGTCACTGTCGTCAACACCGGGATAGACCCTGCCGAAGAGCTCTTTTACCGCAAAGGATTAAGTTACCATCGCCAAAACAAGCTTGAATTGGCTATCCAGATGTACCAGGCGGTACTGAAAAGAAATCCCGATCATCGTTCGACCCGCTTTAACCTGTCGTCTGCCTATATCCAGATGGGTGCGTTTACGGAAGCCCGCACCATCCTGGAAGAACTGAACCGGCAGGAACCTGAAAACCCGGATATTTTATTGAACCTGGCTGTCGTGGAGATCGGCCTGGACAGACCCGAAGAGGCCCTCACCTTATTGGAAAGCACCGAAAAAAGTAATGTAGCGCCAACATTCGAGATTCTGTTTCACAAGGGGGCCGCCTACAGTCGCATGGGAGACTTTGAAACGGCCCTTACCATGTACCGGAAAGCGGAAAGACTGGCGCCCGAAAACCCCAGACTCCGGCTGAACACGGCCATCGTATACGACAGCCTATCTCAATACGACCAGGCCATAGGCCACTACCAGATTTTTCTGGACACGAACACATCCCTGGCGGCAACGGAACGACGTGAGATCGAAACGCGTATGCGAGAACTAAAAGCATATATTATGCGGAAAACTACCCGGACTCCGGCAACTCCACGGACAGGACCCGGGCAGGCCGAGTAGATACCTGGGCATAAAATGCCAGGGTTGGAAAAACACTTGACCCCTCGGACCCTTTTTTCCAACCGGGCAGGGAACGAATTGGTAATTTTGCGATCGCTGAATCAGGGAACAGGTTTGATTGTTTAATATGAGGTGCATCAAATGAAAAAGCGCTTGGGAGACATCCTCCTGGAAATGGGGTTTATCGGTCAAGATCAGCTTGAGATGGCTCTCGCCGAATCAAGGGAAACCGGTCATATGATGGGTGATGTACTCTTGAGACTGGACTGGCTCACCGAGGAGCAACTGCAATTGGCCATTGCCGTTCAGAGTGGCGCCAAACTGCTGGACCGAGCAACGGTCCAGATAGACCAGCAATTGCTTTCCGAAATTCCCCAGAAGTTTGTCTTGAAACACAACATCTTCCCATTCGCCAGGGAGGGCGATGTCATCAAGGCGGCCACCAACAACCCCTTTGATGTGGTTGCCAGAGACGAACTTGCCAGGATAACCAGCCATCAGGTCACCACTTATATCGCCCCCAAGGAATGGATCACCAAAAGTATCGAGCTCTACTATCAGACCGCCAAAGCCATTGATGATGACATCGAAAAAGCCACACGAACCAGCAGTGCCCTTGAAGAAGAATTCGAAGATACACAGATCATCACACTTTCCGACCGACTGATCGAAAAAGGCCATGTGATCGGTGCCAGTGATATCCATGTGGTCCCCGATGTCAACCTGGTTCGCGTTTATTACCGTATCGATGGCGTTTTGCACCAGAACTACCTCTTTCCCAAAGCTTTCAGCAAAAGTCTGGTGACCCGCTTTAAAATCATGGGGGATATGGATATCTCCAACCCGAATATCCCCCATGATGGTCGCATTAAATACCAGGGTGCTGTCGGCGAGATCGACATCCGGGTCTCGACATTCCCGACCCACCTGGGAGAAACAGTTGTCATGCGTCTTTTGTCCTACAGCAAGGTGGTGGGAGATATCCAGGTTCTGGGTTTCGAATCCGAAGACCTCGAACGCTTTATGAAAAATATCCATCGCCCCTATGGCCTGATCGTCTCAACCGGACCCACGGGATCCGGTAAAACGACCACACTTTATTCGGCTCTCATGGCCATCAACAGCCCGGAAGTCAATGTCATGACCGTCGAAGACCCCATCGAATATGTCATCCCCACCGTTCGGCAGACAGCCGTCAATCCCAAAGCAGGCCTGACCTTCAGTAATGCCCTGCGCTCCACCATGCGCCAGGATCCGGATATCGTTCTGGTGGGTGAGATCAGGGATCGGGAAACCGCTGATCTGGCACTCCAGGCATCCATGACAGGGCACCTGGTACTGTCGACCCTGCATACCAATGATGCAGCCTCGGCCATCAACCGCCTACTCGATCTGGGTGTCAATACCAGTATTTTAGCTTCCTCTCTGACGTTGATCGTGGCACAGCGCCTGATGCGCAAAATCTGCTCGCAATGTTCCGAGTTGATCGACACACCCTCCGACATGAAAGAGCCGTTTACCAGGAACGACCTGGAACCCCCCGAAAAAATGCGCAGGGCTGTGGGCTGCGACCGTTGCTACAACTCGGGATATTCCGGCCGCACAGGTATTTATGAAGTCATCAAAATCGGCAAGGAGATCGAGCAGTTGATCTTCTCGGGAGCTCTCAAGAGCACCATCGAAGCCGCAGCCGTCAAAGCCGGAACCAGCCTCATGTTCAGACAGGCGTTGCGTAAAGTCATCAGCCATGTCACTTCCATGGACGAAGTCTACCGTGTGGTGGCCGATGCCTAAATACCGCTACAAGGCCATCGATGCGACGGGGAAAATGAACCGGGGTACCCTAGCTGCTTTCTCGGAAGCCAATGCAGAGGAAAAACTCCATCAAAAAGGACTGACCGTCATTCACTCGGAACCGGCCAGGGAGAGCCCGCTGGCCAATTTCTTCGTCAGCAGACGCGTGAAACCGAGAGAGCTGGTGGAGTTTTATTACCGCCTGTCCCAGACGCTGGAGCTGGGTCTTCCCATTTTGTCTGCCCTGGAAGAAAACGAAAAAATCATTTCAACACCTTTTTTCCGAAAAATTATCGAAGAGATTCGCATGTCCATCGAGGCCGGCAGCTCTCTCCATGAGTCCATGGTCCATTATCCCCGGAACTTCGAACCCCTTGACCTTGCTATCGTGAGGCTGGGAGAAGAGTCAGGGGTATTACCCGAAAGTCTCAAGGAGCTGGCCGAATTCATTGAATGGAAGGAAGATATCCGCTCGACCCTCATGCGGGCGGCGATCTACCCATCCTTTATCGTCCTGGCTATCGTTGCCGTCATCAGCGTCTGGGTCGGTTACGTTCTCCCGCAGATGGCCAACCTGCTCACGGAAATGGGAGTGGCGCTGCCCAGCATCACCCAAATTGTTTTGAGCGTAAGTCATTTTGTCCAGAATTATTGGCTCTGGCTACTGGGTGGTGCTCTGATATCGGGATTTCTGGCTTATCTTTACACAAAAACACCCGCGGGACAGATCCAATTCCACAAGTACATGTTGAAGATCCCCCTGTTCGGCAGTATTTTAAACAACATCGCCATCGCCCGTTTGAGTCATAATTTTGCAACCATGTATAAGGCCGGGATGACCATCAACAATATTTTCGAAATCCTGTCCGACAAAATTCTCGGAAACCGTTACCTGGAGCAACTGTTGACCATTGCCTTTGAAGATATTCAGCGGGGAGAGTCGATTTCGGATGCCATGGAAGCCACCGGAGGGTTTCCAACACTTCTCCTCGGGGCGATCCGCAACGGCGAGACCACCGGCACCATCGACAATGCCTTCCGGCGCCTGGGGACCTACTACGACAAAGAGGTCAAACGAAATGTCGAAACCATGATCAACGCCCTGGAGCCCCTGTCCATCATTGTCCTGGGTGGTATTTTCGGCTTGATCGCCCTATCGATTATGCTGCCGTTGTACGATATGATTTCTGAGATACAATAATGAAGGGTTTAAGGGTGATACAAGGGCTGGGGGGTAGCTGACAGCGATGAGCGGATAGGGGCATCCTAGCATCCCAGCATGCAAAGCTCCTGAATGCCTATAAATGGATAATCGGCAATGCCCCTTGCAAGCACATTGGCTGTTTTTGCAATAACTTTCTATGGTGCCTTGTGTATTTCCCAAAGAATAGCGGCAAGCTTGACAGGATTGCCTGCCTTGGTTGCATTAACAACACACTGTTTGCAAATATGCTGTTTTCCCATGTCGTCGGACCCGGCAACACGATACCCTGCCTTCTTAGGTTTCCCCTCACAGTAATCACAGTACGGTAATTCCTCCATCTGGATGGAGTTTAAACCACCTCTGCGAGGATAAGGAAATCCGCATACTTTCAGTTCAATCATTTCCCACTCCGTCATCGTTGACAACGTTATCTTTGTTTGAATCTCAACAAAACAAAATTCTCGCCCTTTCATTATGAAACGACCAACAGGAATTCGCATTATAGCACGCGACTCTGTGACATGGCAATTCCGATTTTAGGCTCCAAACCTGCTAATTGCATACGGCTTATGGCTAAAAGCTTCCCCTCAGACCCTGATATGCTGGAAGGCTATGATGCTTGGAAGCTGGGACGCTGTTATCCGCTGATAGCTGTCAGCTACCCTCGAACCCTTGTATCACCCTCGGACCCTCGAACCCTTGCTTTTAATAACTCTCCCGTATTTCTTCCACCGTCAACGCCTGGTCGTAGATGGCCACGCCATCGATGAGGCCTTCAAAAAAATTGCCGCTCCCCTGGGCATCGGCCCCGATGCTCAGATCCACCCCCGCCATGGTCGGAAGACTCGTGCTGACCGCTGTCTCGTCCAGGATGCCGTCGTAATAGATATGCATGCTGTTTCCCGGACTGTCGTAAACAAAGGCGATAAAGTGCCATTGGTCCAGGGGCATGTCGATGGATTTTCGGGTAACCGTAAAATTCGACCCGTTGCCGATGCCACCGTAAGGACGGCCATTGTCCACGCCCAGAAAATAAAAATAGCTTCCAGAGCGTCGTGACAGGAGTTTGGCATATGAGCGGTGCGTACTTTCCTTTATCCAGGCCGTTATGGTAAGCCGTTGATCGAATCGCAGGTCCGCATGGTCACCCACCAGCACATAATCGTTTCCGTCAAAAGTCAACGCGCCATTGGGGTTACCCGATCGGTCCGGCACCCAAACCGCGCCACTGATACTGCCATCATGCCCGCTGCCGCTCGCATCATCGGCATCACCGTTAAAATCATAGGCAGCCACCCGATCTGGGTGGGTATGGCTCTCATACAGCTGTCGAATAGCAGTACTGCTCAATGCGGCATCGTAAACAGCTATACTATCGATAGTACCGATGAAGAAATTGCTGGCCCCTTGTGAATCAGCACCGATGGACACATCGATACCCGGTGTCGGCGGTAAATTTTGCGGTACCGTGGAAGGCCTTTCCGTACCGGCAAAATGCATGTACATGGTGTCCTGGGTATCGTTGTATGCAAATGTCAGATGGTTCCAGAGATCACGCGACATGAGCAGCGATTTTCCCGTGACCTCGTACACCGTGCCATCACCGATGCCACCGTAGGGACGGCCATTGTCCACACCCAAAAAATAAAAATATCTTCCCAGACGTCTTGAGATAATCTTGGCATACCTGTGTGACACGCTTTCCTTTACCCAGGCAGACAATGTCAATTCGTCAGTCAAACGGATACTGTCATGGTCCGGCACACTGACCGAGTCGCCGTTACCGTCAAAACTGAGGGATGTTCCGGTGCCGTCCGGTGTGTCGCTGCTCCAGGATACATCTCCGTTCAAGGTGCCATCGTTCGAGCCGGCACCATCCCTTACCACGGGTCCGCCTCCCTCATCGAAATCCCATTGGGACACCGGATCCGGTCCCGTGCCGCAGGATATCACATCGAGAGCAAAACGCCGGACAAACATGTTGCCGTCCGCGTCGGTTACAGTGACATCGAAGGTTTCCGTTCCAATGGATACCGGTGTCCCCTGAAACGTGAGATGGGTGTCCAACGGTGTAATACCGGTAATCCAGGTGGCGGATATGGTATGGGTCCAGGTATAAAAAGGGCTTGTGCCGGCAGGCACCCCCCCCTCGGCAAAGAGCGTCGCCTCATAGACCTGCCCTGCACACGCATCAGGCAGATCCGTGTTCAACAGGCTCAACCTGCCCCGGGTGCTGCTGAAGCACCCCATGGTATTACGAAGCTGTTCCAGGGTAACCACGCTGGTGATATCGGCCAATGAAAGGGTCATGGTCCCGGCATAAACCCCGGAAGCACCCGGCGTGGAAGTAACCGTTCGATCCTGACCGGGACTCACGATAACAAATGCGATATTGCTGGTACCAGCGGCAGAAATTCCCGTGCCTGTCTTTCCACAGATGCCCCCGCCGGTACCCGGGGTCAACTCGCCGGCGTATATGTAGACAAAACCCTGATGCCATGGATCATCGGTCTTTTTGACGATTTCACAGAATTCATCGATATCGGCATCGGGTGTGTTGTCCCCCCATATGGGCAAGGCGCCGTTTTCAATGGACCAGCTGATAATGGATTGCATTGCCGAAGTCATGGTTTCGGCCGCCATCAGATGCTGTTTTTTTTGAACACGCTGTTTGATGACACCTGTGCCGACCCCTATAAGGGCGCCGAAAACCACCACCATGAGGATCAAGGGCAGAAGGGTGATACCCTTATCGTTGTGGAAAGACATGATTCATTATCCAATTATCTTCTTTTAGAATATAGCTATATATACGATCGGGGAACGTTTGTTAAATAGGAGCGTCAGGGGTAATCAACAACTTCAGCACCCAAAAACCAATGAACATCGAACATCGAACGCCCAACATCGAATGTTGAATTTAAAGATGAAGAAACAGATGTCAGTTGGGATTCTTTACCCGTATGTTTCACGGGGTGAGGTTGCTGTAGCCACAAGGCGTTGGGCCATGAAGCTGTAGTTTGCTACTGCGAATGGCCCACAACACAACGGATGCGGCAAGATCGCCTCGTGAAACACTCAGGTTAGGGATTTACCGTCAAAACAAACGACTTGCGCACACAGTTATCTTCGTTCCCTGCATTGTTGCAAGACGGATCATTGCCGTTCCGGCTGTCGTCTCTAGCACTGACGGTGATCAGAAACGAGCCCGGTTCCGTCAGGCCCGACCCCCTTGAAATGATCAGATCATCAGCCTGATAGGACGACCAGGCTATTTCGGCCTGGTCTGAGCAGCGGGTTGGAGAGGCATCATCCGGGTAGCGGACAAAACCCGGAGTGATGACCAATCCGCCCGGGATGCCCGCGGATGAGCTGCGGTTACCGATTTCGACACACCATTTATACTTTCCGCCAGTGCTGAAGGGGACCCCCCCTTCGGCATAAATCGTTGCGGAATAGGTACTGCTCATGCTTGCCGACGGCAATTCATTGTTTAATATCTTCAGGGGAGCGCCCTGACACCCGGCTTTTGTTCGCAGTTCACCCAAGGTGACATAGTCGACAATATCGTCATAGGCTTCGGCCCGGTTGATCCTGTCAACAGCACCATCATAGTTGGGGCAGTCGGTGCCATTGGTACAGTTGTCGATGCCGGCTGTACCCGGCTCATACACGCCGATGCATGTCTGCCCGGCCGGGCAGCCGGACGTCACGATACCGGTCTGGGGGTTGTAGTCCATGGCCCCGCTCACAACGGCAAAGGCGATGTTGGATATGCGGTCGGTGCAGGCGCTGTCCCGACAGACCGTCAAAGCGGTGGTTTTGCGGCCACACAGACTCCCGGGTGCCGTCAGACGGCTGTCAAGAAAATAGTATATGGGTTTTGTGGCGCTGTCTCTTCTCTTGGTAACAATCTCACAGAACTCATCCAGAGTGCCGTCGGCAGCGTTGTCTCCCCATTGGGGCAGGCGTTTTTCAGCTGACGCAAACCCCACAATCGATTCCACCGCCCCTGTGATGATTTCGGTGGTGGCCATTCGTTTGGATCGTTCCGTCAATGGACCCACCAGGGTAGCGCCAAACCCTACCAGCAGCCCGATGATCACCATGACGACGGCAACCTCTATGATCGTAAACCCTTTTTTGCCCATGGTTAGAGATCTACATAAACCGTCAGCGCGGCTGTTCCGGTATAGGGCCCGCTGGCTCGGACGGATCCCGTGGTATAGACCCCGTCATCAAGACTCGTGTCTATGGCAATGGCAGCATCCACCGGCACCAGTGTGTAGGTGATCCAGTTGGATGTCTTGCCGTTTCGGTTCTGCCAAAGAAGGTAATAGCGCCCCCCAAACGGATGACTCGGAAAGGTTCCCCCGGCATAGCTGGCAGCAGAACCGGAAATAAGCCCCACGGTGGCCAGGTGTTCGAACACATGCTCGTCCTCAGCCGCAGCGACCTGCCCGTTACCGTTTCCGTTGGTCACAGCTGCGCCGGTGTGTGTCGTGGCAAGCGGGTCATCGCCCGGATAGTAGCCAAAGCGGTCCTGGTAAGTAAAAATGGCCGCCCGAACTTCGTCAGATGTCTTCATCACACGTTTGATCTTGGCATTTTTTATCATCTCCTGGCCTTTCAGGACCCCACCGATCAAAAGACCGATAATCACCATCACAATGGCGATTTCCACGAGGGTAAAACCGGAATTGTCTTTCATTTTTTTTCTAAAGCAATTCATCATCAGACTCCTTATCAGTTGCCGTTTTCTGTGTTTTGTGATTGGTATCACTATATCTTACGAACATGAGGGGTGATATAAATCACGAGTTCCCTGTTCTCCATAACTTCTTCCACTTGCCCGAAAAAATATTTCAGGCCCGGAATACTTCTTAAAAACGGAAGTCCCTTTTGATTGGACTGCCGGATCTGAGTGATCAGTCCTGCCAAAACAATGGAGTTGCCTTCCCGCACCCGCACCGTGGTGGAAAGCTCCTGGAGATCGATAATAGGATTGCTGATGGTCTGGGTTCTAATGGAGTCCGTGGGAATTTCCACATCCTCCTCACCCTGAATACGTGTAATAGTGGGAATGATATTCAGAGTGACAATACCGTCGCTGGAAATGTGGGGGGTGATACCGAGCTGCAACCCTAAAACGACCCGTTTGATAGAGGCACCGTAGGTGACAGTATCGGTCTCGGTATCCCGATCAACCCCGTCCACATCAGCGAATGGGAACTGATAACCCACCGTGAGAACCGCCGATTGGCCGTTCATCACCGAAAGATGCGGGTTCGATACAACGGACACGTCCCCCTGGGTCTCGAGAAAATCCAGGATGGCGGAAAAACCGCTTTGACCGGATTTGACAATGGAACTGCCACCGTTGACACTGAGGCTGAACACGTCCGTAAGTATATCCCCCGAATCGGTGAAAGCGATGCTCACGTTGGACCAGTCGATGCCGTAACTGTTTTCTTGCTTGAGGCGTACCTCCATGATCTTGGCCTCGATAAACACCTGGCGGTGGAGCGCCTCCATGAGGGAGTCCAGAAACCGGACTATGGAGGCAACCTTCCCGGGCCTGTCTCTCATGTAAATAATACCGGCATTTCGGTTGATACGCACGATGCCGTCTTCAGATTTCAACATATCCAGGGTTTCCTGAATATTGGCCCACACATCCGTTATCTTGACATCGCGGTTGGCCTTGATCTGGAACTTGCCGCTCACGCCCGACTGTTCGACACTGGATGCAAGCATGTCACCACCGATTTCGATATCGGTCTCACCGGCCATATCCAGATAATCGAACTGGTAAATCCGCTCTTCAAACACCTTGATAAAAAGATTGTCCCCTTCAATTTTCCAGGCATATCCGGCGCCATCGACCACCACCATGTCAAGAGCTTCTGTAAGGGTTGCCTGCTGAAGGTGGGCGGTGATACGGCGATCCAGATCCACATCCGATTCCACCGACAGGTTCAGATGGCTATCACGTGTAATCACCTTTAAAACTTCAGCCAGCGCGACATCACCGAATACCCCGGAATAGATCCTTATATCCTGTTGCATATCCTGAACAATGGGTGCCAGCTTTTCCTTTATGACGAGCGACCTTGGTGTTACACCCGGTTTTTCCTCTTTAATTATCTCATTGGGCTGGATGTCATCCATGTTTTCCAATTCGACCGGTCGCGGCTCATGAACCGAACAACCCATGACCGTCCCCACCATAAACAAGATGATGACAAACCAGACGCTTTTTCTTGGGATGCAACGCATTATTCCTCCATACTCGTATCCACCGAAAATTCTACCGTGGGTGCCGGTACAAACCAGCTCTCCTTATTCTGGGCCAGCAGAATACCTTTGGCATCTATTCTTTCAATGACAAAATCGCCGACCCTGCTCTTTTTCTCCCGGGTCTTTCCGTCGATCACAGCCAGATAGACCACATCCCCGTCCGTACTATAAACGGCCATGATACCGTTCAGAGAAGGCAGCTCGATCTTTTTCTTTCTGACCGGTTCCGGCTTTTGGGCAGGTTTTGGCCTTGGCTCGGCTTTTTTGGCCGGCAGAACAGCCTTGGTCTTGTTAAAGTCGATTCTGGCAAAAATTTTTTCGATTTCCTTCAGGTCAATGATCTCTTTCAGCCGTATGGCAATATAGCTTTCCAGGCGCTGCCACTTGGCAATCGTTGCCCTGGCATCTGACGACAGAACCGGAAAGGGTTTATCAATCAAAGATATCATGGCGGCAGCGTTATACCAGAGAATCAGCAGAGCCGCTAGCGCCCACAATCCAATGATGAGTCGTTTGGGATTTCCTTTGACAACCATGTTCCTGTTTTCTTTTCCCCAAAATGAGCGGTTCAAACCGTCTCAGGCAGAACCGTTTTCGTCTTCTGCTACGCTAAAGCGAAAATCGATCCCGACCTGGAAGCGGTACCCTTCTCCATCCTTGTTTTCAGTCATTTTGACACCGGTCACCACCAGAAACGGCGCATCGGTTTCAAGGGCCCGAAGCCAG
Source organism: Deltaproteobacteria bacterium (assembly GCA_003647375.1). The sequence continues at coordinate 23,130 of QMMS01000002.1, read as the reverse complement.
AAAACCAGATCCCGGTAGGTGCTGGTGACATACATTTCCAAGGGAATCCGGTCTCCTTGCATGGCCGTTTGATCGCTGGCCAGACGAATTTCGGACAAGCCTTTCTTTTGCGCCAGAGATCTTAGTCTGTTTTCAATCGACAAGAGCTCTATCTGTATGGAATCGATGGGCTTATGCAGGGACGCCCGCCGTTTAAGCACCTGGATAACCTTTTCAAAGTTATTCTTTAAAAATACATCATCCATTTGCATGAATTCGATGGATTCCTGTTCCGTCTTGATCTGCTGGATCATCTGCAGATTCAAATAGGTCATGGTCAGGGCCCCGGCCCATATAATACCTACGACGATCCAGTTTCGGGTTAATCGATTTTTCATCACAGCCTGAGTTCAAACTGAATAGGATAATCCGTATAGCCCTGTCCGGGCAGAATCTCACCCAATTCGATATCCCGCTTCCCTAACCTGGGGCTGGTGGTAAAGGTATTCCCCAAATTTTCCAATAGCATGGACAGTGAACTTCTAAATTTTGCCATGTCCTCCGCCCGGACAACACAGGTCAAGGATAGGTTTGGGTTTTCCGCCACCAACAGCTCCATCTCCTGAACTCTGACATTTTCCGGCAAACAGCTGACCACATCTTTCATCGTTTTCCAGGAAGAGGGTCGACGCGTCTCCTGCAGAATGAGATCAAGAGCCTCGTTATATTGCTGGATAGTCTCTCTGGAAGATTGACCTGCCATAATACCCGCATTTTCTATGCCCGGATCCTGTTTCGCCCATTTGAGCAGAAAAAAATGCTCCCCGCCAAGGACCAGGAAAAGCAAAATCCCGATAATTGCCCCGGATATCTGAACCGGGCGCCACTCTCTGGCTCTGGCGTGATCCTTTTGCGCAACAGCCATATATTTTCTGACCGGCGATAGATCTTTGGGTGTAAAAACACCGCAAGGTCCCAGCATCTCAGTCATTTCCTGATTCGGCGCATTACCACCGTCATCGATATCAAGGGAATGAATCTTTCTTCCAAGACTTTCGGCCAGATCAGCGGCATCTTCCTTTCGGGATGAATGGATGAAAATATGCTCCAGATCGGCTTTTTCTTTTTGCGAAAAAAGATAGAACGACTGGTTGATTTCATATGTAAGCGCATCGAGCGTCTCTGTGTCTTCCCCTGCAGAATCCGAAAACTGAATACTGCGCGAGAACAGAAACCGGCCTTTGTGATAAAAATATAAATGGCATGCCGAAGAAAGTTTTTGGATCAGGCCGCTCCCGGAATCAACCAGCTCCGGGTGTAGTTTCTCGAGTTTCTTTCCCCAGACATAGGCGGGTATGGTGATGTCCATGGGCGCTATATCGAGCGTTGTGAGTTTTTGGTAGAGCTTGAAAGATAGGGGGTCCTGAAGAAAGAAGGCGGAAATATTACCGGGTTCCGACGGTTCCTTTGAAAAAGCATAATCGAAAAAAAGACCGATATCAGGTAGCTCCGGATGCTCGGAGGCCAGCTTTCTTTCTACAAACGGCACCACAATGGACCGCTTTTGGGATTGCAGGGTCAGATTTGTCTGTCCGATCCAGTAATCAGGCACCACCAGAAGTCGATTTTTTCTACCCCGGACGACTGCCGGGATAGAAGATGCTGCATAATCATCTTCCAGAAACAGGTTCAGGGAAACCGCATGGTCCACCTGCATGGCTTCACCGGCATACGAGACAAAAAAGAGCGTATCCCCATGCACGACGGTTATCCCGCTGTTTTTAGTTTTGAGCATCTTTTGAAACCTGCTCCCCTATCCCATAAATACCTGAAAAGACCCCATGGGTACACCAATCCCTTTGTCCCTTGGAGCATAAAATCAGACGATCTGATTCGTACACATAGCATATGATTGACAACCATAACCTACAACAAGTTGTGTGTCAATATAGTATAATAACAAAATATGGTAGTTATAGTGGTTTTGTCCTGGTCGAGAAAAATCTTTGTACAGTTTCGATGAAGCAGGTTGTCACCCAGAAGACAAATCTCCAGACATCCACGAAAACCCATCTCAAAAGCACCCGACAATGTCGATAAACGGGAAGGGTAAAACATGAGTTGTTATTTATCCTTTTTGTATTATTATAGAAAATGAAATGTTCAGGTAGATAGGCTGTAGGCTGTTAGACTGTAGGATGCCTACCGGCTAACAGCCTACAGTTTAAACAACCTATACAGAAAGGACTCCCCATGAAAATTGCGGTCAGTGGAAAAGGCGGCGTTGGGAAAACAACATTTTCCTCCCTCCTCATAAGAACCCTCAATGACGATGGCAGGCACGTGCTGGCCATCGATGCGGACCCGGATGCCAATCTGGCCTCGGCCATCGGCATTGACAAAGCCGAAACAATTACCCCCATAGCTGAAATGAAAGACCTCATTTTTGAAAGAACCGAAGCTAGACCCGGCACCATCGGCGGCTTTTTCAAGTTGAACCCAAAGGTTGACGACCTGCCTGACGCCCTGTCCGTCAGGTTCGAAAATATCAAGCTCATGCGCCTGGGGGGAGTCAAAAAAGGCGGCGGCGGCTGTATCTGCCCGGAAAGCACTCTCCTGAAAGCCCTGGTGATGCATATCGTTCTCATAAGAGATGAAGTGGTGGTGATGGACATGGAAGCCGGCATCGAACATCTGGGCAGAGGCACAGCTCAGGCTGTGGACAAACTCCTGGTGGTTGTGGAGCCCGGCCGAAGAAGTATCGACACGGCAGAGCATATCAGGCTTCTGGCTACAGAAATCGGCCTCAAGAACATTGCAGTTGTCGGAAATAAAATCAGGAATCAAAAGGATGAGGACTTTCTGAAAAAGCACCTGGCCGATTTCGATTATCTGGGATCCCTGCCCTATGACGATGCACTGATCGAGGCGGATCTGGCGGGAACATCACCCTACGACATGGCCTCTCGCACCAAGGAAGCAGTGAGGGAGATGGTGGGTAGACTATAACCTAAAACGTAACACCTAAAACCATTATTTTTTTACGAAAATACATCGACAATGTCTTCCTCTACCTTAAAGAGATAGGCAATCAAGGCCGCCCGGATCCACATGCCGTTGCGTTCCTGCCGCCAATATGCTGCCCGGGGATCTTTGTCCACAGCCACATCGATCTCATAACGCCTGGGCAGCGGGTGCAGAATGACACAGTGCGCATGAATATTGCCAAGGTGCTCCTTCTTGAAATGAAAAGCAGGATAGGTTTCTGTTTCATGGGTTGGATCCTCCGAATATTCGTTCTGAATTCGGGTCATGTAAATGGCATCCACCAGCGGCAGAATGCTTTCGAAGTCCTCGGTCTCATGGTACGGGATATGGTGACGTGTCAAAAAAGACTTGATATCGTCTTGCATCTTATAGATTTCCGGGGCAGCGAAATATAGCTCGACATCCTGGTAGTTTTTCATCAGGTAGCTCAAGGAGCGAACGGTTCTACCCCTTTTCAAATCGCCCACCATGGCAATTTTTTTGCCGTCCAATCCACCCTTCTTACTGAACTCCCGTTCGAGGGTGTAGATATCCAGCAGCGCCTGGGTGGGATGCTGATCGGGCCCCGACCCGCCATTGATAACGGGTACCGCACGGTCGGTCTGATTCAGAACCCAGGCTGTCTTTTCGGCAAATCCAGCTTCCGGATGCCGTGAAATAATCAGGTCCACATAACTGGCAAAGGTCCGTATCGTATCTTCCTGCGATTCACCCTTGACCTCTGAGCTGGTGGTTGTTCCGCGAATTTCAGATACGCTCAGCCCCAGCATGTAACAGGCGTTTTGGAATGAAAGAAACGTTCGGGTCGACGGTTGAGAAAAATACAGCATGGCCCGTTTATGGGGCAAGAGATGCCTGAGATGGTTCTGGCCCAGCTTGGTTTTTGCCAGCGATCGAATCATATCACCCAGTCGGCTCATGCGGTCCAAAAAAGGCCTGTCAAACTGCTGGGCAAATATAATGTCGATCAATCTCCCGTCCGACTCGAAAAACCGATTTTTTTCATCGGTAGGTTTTTCGTAAAATTCTTTCCATCCCTCGTAGGTTTGTTGGGTGGTCTCGGCAAATTTTTTCATCCTGCCCTCCTTGAGTACAAGTCATCCCGTCATTATCAGAAATGTGTTTCGAAAGAAAGCCTGCTTTGACATCCATGCAAAATTTAAATACAAAAAGAGCATAAGGGTTCGTGGATTCGAGAAATTATTTGTTCGTTGGGTTCGTTGAGTTTGTTGAGTTGTTTTACAGCGTTTGTCAACATAACGTTCCTAACCGTAACAGCGAGCACATTCCCCGTCGCTTGAGCTTGCTACGAGGTTCTTCAAACCGCTCCGGCAAATAACGTCAAACGGAACATGTTAAGGCAACCGCTATAGTGCTGGCATTTGCTAATGATCGATGTTAATATGAACAAACCAGACGCCAACAGCCGTAAGCAACCCAATGAACCCAAGAAACTCAATGAACACAATAAACCTGAAATCCTCGAACCCCAGACTCCTGATTAAAATCGGTGGACGGGCATTTGAAAAAGAAGCGGGTTTCCGCGAACTGGCACAAGCCATCAAAGCCGTCCCCAATATCGAGACAATCATCGTACATGGGGGGGGGGCCGAGATATCGAAATCCCTGCAAGACCATGATCGTGAGACCCGGTTTATCGATGGCATCAGGGTCACCCAGGCCGAGGACATGGTCATTATCGAAAGAGTTCTTTCCGAAACCATCAACCAGCGTATCGCGTCCTGGCTGACGGATAACGGCGTACCCTGCGAGCGCATGTCCGGGAAAACCGAACGGCTCTTTGTGGTAGAGCCCATGACCCGTGACGGCAGACGGTATGGGTTTGTGGGCGACATCAAACACGTCAATGGTGAGGTTGTTCTGCGTGCTCTCAAAAAAGGTCGTATACCGGTTATCTCACCCATCTCTGCAGATGAGAACCACCGGAGCTTCAATGTCAATGCAGACAGTGCGGCAGCAGCCCTGGCAGCGGAAATCGACTGCGTGGGGCTTGTGTTCATCACCGATGTGCCTGGTGTCATAAACGACGAGAGGGTCTGCCGGACCCTTTCCGAACAGGAGGCCCGGGAACGCATCGCAGACGGTACCATCAAGGGCGGCATGGTGGCAAAGATGAGGTCGGCATTCGAAGCACTGGCAAACCAGGTACCTGCCGTTTACATTACCCAGTGGGAAGGCATCCCTACGCTGCAGGGCATCGCTGCGGGTGAATGCCGCTCCGGCACCATCCTCTATAAGTAGGTACTCGGACTAAAGTGTCTGATACTGATGAAACATTGTGGGATAGTGATGCTCTAAATCCCAAATTAGAATTTCGTGCTTCGGATTTTATTGATTATTTGATTTTTCCCTTTTCAACCGATGGTTCGGAATCTCCGACGAAAGCGACAACACATCCGCAAACCCGGACAAATCATGGTTGGGAAAAATCAAATTCCAGCTTGACAGGGTTTTTGATTTTTGCCATATTGCTCCAGATTTGATCTCAGACAGGAACGTGGCATGATACCCGTAACAACCAAAAATCGCACCTGCCGGCGCCGTCGTATTCGTTTACTGTCCGGGTGTTTTTTGTGAAAATACAAATAATGACAAAAATTAAAAAATGCAAAAAACCCCGGCGATTGCCGGGGTTTTTTTTTGAAAAGGAGCAGCAATCATGACAACCATCAAAAAAGTCGTCCTTGCCTACAGTGGAGGGCTGGATACCTCGGTGATCGTACCCTGGCTCAAAAACAATTACGGGAATTGCGAGGTCATCTGCTTTGCTGCCGACCTGGGGCAAAACGAAGAATTGCATGGGTTGGAGGATAAAGCCATTGCGTCGGGTGCAAGCAAGCTGATCGTGATGGACCTGCGCGAAGAATTTCTCGTGGACTATGTATTCCCGACCATGCAGGCCGGTGCAGTATACGAACGCGAGTACCTGTTGGGCACGTCTATTGCCCGGCCGCTGATAGCCAAAAAGCTCGTGGACATCGCGGAAGCCGAAGGAGCCGATACCGTTTCGCACGGCTGCACCGGAAAAGGCAATGACCAGGTAAGATTTGAACTGACCATTATGGCTCTGAATCCAAAGTTGAAGGTTATAGCCCCGTGGCGCGAGTGGGAAATCAAGAGCCGTGAAGACGCTATCAAATACGCTATCAAGCACAACATTCCCATCCAGCATACGGAAAAAGACATTTACAGCCGTGATCGCAATATTTTTCACCTCTCTCATGAGGGAGGACTTCTCGAAGATCCCTGGAACGAACCCGCCAAGGAGATGTTTCAATTGACGGTCAGCCCCGAGGATGCGCCCGATGAACCGGTCTATATTGAAATCGGGTTCGAAAAAGGAAACCCGGTTTCACTTGATGGCGAACCCCTGAACGCTCTGGAACTTTTCACCCGTTTGAATACGGTTGCCGGTCAACACGGTGTCGGTCGCGTGGATATTGTCGAAAACCGCCTGGTGGGTATGAAAAGCCGGGGCATTTACGAAACACCGGCAGGCACCGTCATTTACCGGGCGCACCAAGCCCTCGAGAGCATATGCCTGGACAAGTACACCATGCACTACAAGGACTCCGTGTCCGTAAAATATGCAGAACTGGTCTACAACGGCATGTGGTTCATGCAACTTCGAGAAGCCCTGGATGCTTTTGTAAAGACAACCCAGCACAAAATAACAGGATCGGTCCGCCTGAAACTCTACAAGGGAAATGTCATCATTGCAGGCCGCAAGAGTCCATTCAGCCTGTATCGAGAGGACTATGCTTCATTTGGGGAAGACAATGTCTATAATCAGCAGGATGCCCACGGCTTTATTCAACTGTTTGGACTGCCGTTGAAGGTGGAGGCGCTTCTGGACATTGAAGGCAGTGGTGAAAGCCGGTATCGTCAGCCGGATTATAGTAAATTCAAACGGGATTGATGTAGAAACACCAGGAAGTTAGGCTGTAGGCTGTTAGCAGCTAATAGTCTAACAGCCTACAGTCTAAACACCTAAAAAGGCAGATTAGCAAAGTAGAGAAAATAACACTATGAAAGCACGCTTACTGTTATCAGACGGCACCCATTTTGAAGGTCTTTCCCTGGGAGCCGAGGGAACCGCTGTTGGAGAGGTGGTTTTCAATACGGCCATGATGGGATATCAGGAAATTCTGACGGATCCCTCCTACCATTTTCAGATGGTGGTCATGACCTACCCCCAGATAGGAAACTACGGCGTCAACCCAATCGATTTTGAATCCCGACGTATCTATGCCCCCGGTTTCATCATTCGGGAGTACAGTCCGGTTGTCAGTCACTGGCAAGCCGACAGATCGCTGGATGACTATTTGACCCACCATGGTGTGGGCGGGATCAGCGATGTGGATACCCGGGCACTCACCCGGCACCTGAGAAACCATGGCTCTCAAATGGGCATGATCACCACCTCTGATGACCCGGTGTCGACCCTTACCAAACAACTGGCACACGGCAAGCAGTTGGTCGGCAGGGATATCGTTCAGGAAATTACCACCGACAAAAGTTATGCCTGGCCCATTGACGGCCATACCGATAAAACCGGCCAGGGCAACTATCGGGTTGCCGTTTATGACTTCGGCGTCAAGTTTTCGATCCTGCGGGCACTTCACGATCATGACTGCAAGCTGCGCATTTTCCCGGCCCACACCCCCCCGGAAGAAATCCTGGCCTGGAAACCGGATGGCATCTTTTTTTCCAACGGACCCGGCGATCCCGAGCCGGTGACATACGCAGTGGCGGCAGCACGCTATCTTATAGGCCGGATACCGATCTTCGGCATCTGTCTGGGACATCAAATACTATCATTGGCCATGGGGGGCAAGACCACCAAGCTCAAGTTTGGTCACCACGGTGCCAATCACCCGGTGAAAAACCTGCTGACCGGGGCGGTGGAGATCACCTCCCAGAACCATGGCTTCAATGTCGATATCGAAAGCCTGCCCCCGGACGAGGTTGAAATTACCCACATCAACTTAAACGACAACACACTCGAAGGTCTCCGGCACAAACATCTGCCGGTCTTCTCGGTACAATATCACCCCGAGGCATCGCCCGGGCCCAACGACAGCCGCTATCTTTTCAAACAATTTGTAGAGGAAATGAAACAATTCCATGCCTAAACGCAAAGATCTAAAACGTATTTTGGTTATCGGATCCGGTCCCATTGTCATCGGGCAAGCCTGCGAATTTGATTATTCCGGTACCCAGGCCTGCAAAGCTCTCAGGGAAGAAGGGTTTATCGTCATTCTGATCAACAACAACCCCGCTACCATCATGACGGACCCGGAATTCTCGGATCGAACATATATCGAACCGTTACAGGCCGATGTCATCGCCAAAATCATTGAAAAAGAACGCCCGGATGCCCTGCTGCCGACTATCGGTGGTCAAACCAGTCTGAACCTGGCCGTGGAGTTGGCCGAAAGCGGGGTCCTGGAACAGTACGGTGTAGAACTCATCGGTGCCAATCTGGAAACCATCCAGCTTGCAGAAGACAGGGACCTTTTTCGCAACGCCATGAAAGAGATCGGTCTGAACGTTCCCGATGGGGGCTGTGTACACACCATGGAAGAGGCAGATAAACTGGCTGAAACCATTGGTTTTCCACTGATCATCAGACCCGCGTTTACTCTCGGAGGTATCGGCGGAAGTGTTGTCTACAACAAGGAAGAATTTCCCCAGGCGGCCCAATGGGGATTGAACGCCAGCCCGGTCAACGAAATTTTGATCGAACAGTCCATCCTGGGATGGAAGGAATACGAGCTGGAGGTCATGCGAGATGCTGCCGATAATTTTGTCATCGTGTGCTCCATCGAAAATTTCGACCCCATGGGCATCCATACAGGAGACAGCATTACCGTTGCTCCGGCCCAGACATTGACCGATGCTGAATACCAGGCCATGCGGGATGCAGCTAAAATAATTGTGGCCCGAATCGGTGTTGAAACCGGAGGAGCCAATATCCAGTTCGGGCTCGACCCGAAAACCGGTGAAATGGTTGTTATCGAAATGAACCCACGGGTATCCCGAAGTTCCGCTCTGGCATCCAAAGCCACCGGATTTCCCATTGCCAAAATTGCTGCCAAACTCGCCATCGGGTACCACCTGGACGAAATCCCCAACGATATTACCAGAAAAACGCCGGCTTGTTTTGAACCTGCCATCGATTATGTTGTGGTCAAAATTCCCCGATGGGATTTTGAAAAATTCCCCGGAAACGACAATCGGCTGACTTCGCAGATGAAGTCCGTGGGTGAGGCCATGGGAATCGGTCGGACCTTCAAGGAGGCCCTGAATAAAACCCTGCGATCCCTTGAAAACGGCTGGTCAGGTTTCCATGCTCATGGAAACTTCCCGTACGGCCGGCTCTCGCATGATGATTTGATGGACGACCTGAGATGGGGAACACCGGATCGCATCCTGAAAATCTGGCAAGCCCTCTCCAACGGCATCAGCACCGACGAAATATCAAACGTATCCGGCATCGACATCTGGTTCCTCGTGAACCTTCAACAGCTGATCGACTTTGAAAATCACCTGTCCCAAACGTTCAAACAGCACCAGACCCTCACACCGGAGATCCTCAGAAAAGCCAAGCGCTTTGGTTTTTCCGACAAGCACCTCTCCCTGCTAACCGGCGAGACCGAATTTGATATTCGCAGCCTGCGCAAGGAAAAGGGCGTGCTGCCCTCCTATAAAATCGTAGACACCTGTGCGGCTGAATTCGAATCCTTTACGCCCTACTATTATTCCACCTATGATCCCGAGAATGAGTCCATTCCTTCAGAAAACAAAAAAGTCATCATCCTGGGGGGCGGCCCCAACCGGATAGGCCAGGGCATTGAATTCGATTACTGTTGTGTTCATGGCATCCTTGCCCTGAAAGAACTGGGGATCGAAGCCATTATGATCAACTGCAACCCGGAGACCGTGAGCACGGACTATGACGTGGCCGACAAACTCTATTTTGAGCCGTTGACCTATGAAGATGTCCTGGATGTAATCGAACTCGAAAAACCAATAGGCGTCATCGTTCAGTTCGGGGGCCAGACACCCTTGAAGCTGGCCCTGTCGCTGGAAGAGGCGGGTGTGCCGATCTGGGGAACGTCACCGGATTCCATCGACCTGGCGGAAGATCGTGATCGTTTCGGGGCACTCCTGGATTCAATGGACATTCCGCACCCCCAATATGGAACCGCCACCTCCATTGACGCGGCTATGCATGTGGGACACCAAATCGGATTCCCCCTGGTTGTCAGGCCCTCGTATGTTCTGGGGGGACGGGCCATGGAAATTGTCTACAACGTCGAATCTCTGGAACAATACATGCAAAATGCCGTCAGCGCTTCCGCAGAACACCCCGTTCTGCTGGATCGATTCCTGGAGGACGCCTATGAGTTTGATGTCGACGCCGTATCCGACGGGAAACACACGGAAATCTGCGGCATCATGCAGCATATCGAAGAGGCAGGGGTGCACTCTGGTGACAGCATGGCTGTCCTGCCGCCCTATCTTTTGAGCATGGACCAGTTGGAGGATATCAAGGAATATACCCGTCTGCTGGCCAAATCCCTGAAAGTGAAAGGCTTGATCAATATTCAATTTGCGATCCTGTTCGACACCCTCTATGTCATCGAGGTCAACCCCCGGGCATCCAGGACCATCCCGTTTGTCAGCAAAGCTACAGGAAATCCCATTGCCAAGGTTGCCGTCAAGGTCATGTCCGGTCAACCGCTGGAGCAGTTCAACGTCACCTTTTGTGATCGGCCTTCCTATGTCGCGGTCAAGGAATCTGTTTTCCCCTTTGAACGATTTGACAAGGCCGACATATACCTGCGTCCGGAAATGCGATCCACCGGTGAGGTCATGGGAATTGCACCGACCTTCAGCGAAGCTGTCATGAAGGCCTTTCTATCCAGCGGCATTACAGTGCCCGAATCCGGTACCGTGTTCCTGAGCGTCAACGATAATGACAAACCGCGAATCGTGCCCATTGCAGCCGGACTGCAAAAGATGAATTACAATCTGGTGGCCACCAGGGGAACAGCGACCTACATTGCAGGCAGGGGTATTGCCGTAACAGAAGTATTGAAAGCCAGCGAAGGCCGCCCCAACGTGGTGGATGACATCAAGAACCGGAACATCGATTTGATCATCAATACCCCCTTGGGGCAACGGGCCCGCTCCGATGAATTTGCCATCGGGTGGACTGCCACCAAATACCGTGTCCCGGTCATCACCACCCTGTCCGCGGCCGAAGCCATTGTGCGGGGTCTGAAAATGATGCGCCAGCAGCCCATGACATATAACTGCCTGCAAGAATATTATCAACGATAATATCATTACTGTAAACCCAAGTAGGATACCTTAAGATTCCAATGTAGATACCCGGGTCCAAAGGGCCCGGCACTGATTCAACCCTATAAGAGTTAACGTTATGCACATTCAGCGTGTGAAAATTCTAAATCCGAATATCGAAATACGAAACAAATCCAAATATCAAATGCTCAAATGATTTAAACATAGCTTGAACTTCTATCTCCAAGGTATGGTTTTGATCATTCGAATTTGGACCATTAGGTATTGCCCTTCGACGTTGCTCAGGGCGGTGAGCCTGTCGAACCGTTTAGGATTTCGAATTTCGTGCTTCGGATTTAAGTAACTACCAACATCGGCATAGCCAAATATCTCAGACCTGGCCCAAAGGATCAGGTTTTAAATGACGGAATAAATTCCTGATAAATTTGTTTCACGAATTTCTCAGGAATTTATTTTCGATCAGATCCGCCAGTGCTTTGAAATCGTTGAGATCGATATGAGGCACACCGAAATCCATGGGCACATCCGATACGAAGGCCACCAGGGCGCGGTTCTGCCCCCCTGAATTGAGAGGCTGATGATGGGCGTCCCGGCGAAAAACTTCTATCTGGGGTAATCCCCCTCGCTTGTATCCCTCCGTCAAAACAATATCCACATCCTCGAAATATTGCTTCACAATCTGTTCCGGTGTCATTTCTTCCTGAACATCCTTGATGACGGACAGCTTCCATGGGCACGAAATAGCAACAATATCTGCCCCCGCGGCCTTGTGCCGAAAGGTGTCCTTACCTTCGTGGTCGATATCGAAACCATGGATATCGTGTTTGAGGATGCCGACACGATATCCCCGCCGTTTCAGTTCCGGGATCAGTTTTTCGAGCAGTGTGGTCTTGCCGCAATTCTTTTTACTCACAATGGATATAACAGGGATGTGCATATATTAGACTCCATTTAGTACGGATGTTAATAACTACGATTATGAACAGTACAAACCGAAAAAGAAAAATATCTCTTATCACGAAATCACGAAAGGTCGAAACCACGAAAAAGACCATGGCAATTTTCGTGTTTTTCAGATTTCGTGTTTTCGTGATTGCTTCTATTTATTTATATTAAAACATAAAACTGGTTTTCTCTATCAAAATCTGTGCTCTAACAAAAGCTCCGGTCGCCATACGGCTCTCTCCCTCGGGTATGGCCACAATAGCCTCGGCTTCGGCCATGGACTGCAGTCTACTGCGGGTCAACAAGGGGTGGAACACGTGCCGGTCGTTCTGTCTTTCAAGCGTTCCAAAAACAAATTGCGTCCAATCAATATGCCTGCCCTTCAGATCCGATGCCGGCCGAACGCTCATTTCCGGAAGCCCTGTATGATTATGCCCCGCCAGTCTTAACAGCCCCGGCAACGCAATCTGCAGAAAACCCATCAGATTGGCCGGCGGTCCACCCGGCAGCATGAAGATGGGTTTTTGGTCGAGCAATCCAAAACCAACCCCCTTTCCAGGGGCCATGCGAATCCGGTGAAAAACCTGCTTCCATCCCAGGCGTTGGAGTGTCTGTGCCACCATATCCCTGTCGCCGGACCAGGCGCCACCACTGGTAACGACGGCATCCACCTGGTCGATGAATTGTTTCATTGTCTGGAACATTTCCGCGGGATCGTCACCCACCACACAGAGTCGTGTTCGAAAACCGTATCGCCGGCACCAGCCATCCAGGGTGGTTATATTGCTGGCATAGAGTTTCCCTTCCGGCAACGGTTCTCCAGGAGCCACCACTTCATCACCTGTGCCGATGATGGCAACTTCGGGGGGCCGAACCACATCGACGTGGCTGTGACCAGCGGCGGCCAGCATGCCCAGGATGCCGGGTGTTAGGAGACAACCCTCCTTGGCAACAACCTGGCCTATGGTTACATCGCTGCCCCCGGACAGGATATTGCGGCCAGGCTCGACGCCTTCGTAAAATAAAATGAGTCCATCTCGCTGGATCGTAAATTCTTCTGGAACAACCGCATCAGCGCTGGACGGTATCGGTGCGCCGGTCAACACCCGAACGGTATGTTGCGGTTCAACAACGAGCCCCGGCCTGCTGCCTGCCGCCGCTATACCGGTCTGTAAAAGCCCCACCGGCCGTTCCTTTGATGCCCCGGAAAGATCGGCCGACCTCACGGCATAACCATCCATCAAGGATGCGTCCATGGAGGGTGAATCGACCCTGGCCCTGATATCCGTGGTGAGGACCCGGTTGAGTCCTTCCGATAGCGGAACCCGAACAGCCGAAAGGGGGCGGACATGCCCCAGCGTCATCTCCAAGGCTTTTTGCAGTCCGATAGCAGCATCGGAGTCCGTCATATTCGTCATCAAGCGATTCCTTTATTTTAATCGCATTGTACCGTTGCTGAAAATCTCTCACCACTGAAACATTTTACGTATGATGGCATGCCACAGTATGACCTACTGTGCAAGGGATTTATGGCGTATCTATACTTCAATATTCGAAATATCTTGTTTTATAAATTATCTAAAATTAAGATCGATGATAAAATAACATTTCGAAGCCATGCCTGCTCAACCATATGGCCGGCGCTGATGTTAGGAGTCCTTGCGGCGAGTTCCCAAAGCGCCAGGGGATTATTCATTTCGTGTTCGCTGAACCCCGAAAGTTGAGTTAAAAAGGTTATCAGGGACAAAGGTATATAGCAAAGACATGATCCGATTCCAAAAAGAACTGTCAGCAAACAGGACCCTCTACCAGTTCTGGGGCAAAACCAGTAACTGCTACCTGCTTGTGGACCCAGTCGCCGACGCCACCTATCTCATCGATTGCGGAATGCCCTCCGACACCCCATCCCTCCTGAAGGTTTTAAAGGATTTGCCGGCGTTGAAGCGGGTCGTCTGCACTCACTTTCACGTGGATCATATATCGGGCTGGATAGAGCTGAAAAAAACCTGCCGGAAGGCTGAGATCTGGTTTCATGAAAAAGCCGGACCACTGGTTAGCGGACAAAGGACAATCCCCTTTCCCGGGTCTCGCGCCTTCAAAGAGATTCTGATTCCCTGTATACAAGAGTACGGTTACCGGCCCAACCTGCGGGATGCCTTTCACGGAGCATTGTTTGGATCGCCATTTAAAAAAGGCTTTCCAGAGGATCGTGTTCGATATTTCGATGATGAAGCAAAAGTGCTACCCGGATTTACAACCCTGCATACACCCGGTCACCGACCCGATGAAAGCTCTTTTTGGAATCCTGAATCCGGAATCTTTATTTCAGGGGACTTTATTGTTGTTCTGGATGGAAAGATCTTACCCAACACCTTTGTTTCGAGTCCGGATGATCAGCAGGCATCGCTTGAAAAAATCAAACAACTGGGGATAACAGGCATCCTCTGCCCTGGCCATGGCCAATGCCAAACCTTTAATTCCCATGATAGTTGTTGAAGCCATCTTAAAAGATATTGTCAGCTGAATACGTTGACACGGATGCCAATCAACCTTATATCTATGACCATTCCTAAACAAACCGCACCACGGTTGTAATGAAATGCGAAGTACCGCCCTTGCGGGCGAATGGTTTATCGGAAGTAATTGATTATCAATTCCAATGAGGTGACCTATGCTAAAGTTGAAATCTATTGACCTGCAAAAAACACGAATATCCACACTGGCCATACCCGTCTGTCAGGATGAAAATATCCATGGGGACCTGTTGTCAACCCTGGCCAAAGGAGCCATGAAAATAGAGGAATTCCACGGCAAGAAGGATGAGGAACTCACCCTCTACAAGCCTGCCGGCACTCAGGCGGACCGGGTGATCTTCATGGGCCTCGGCAAACGCGCTGAACTGGATCCTGAAAAACTGCGTGCCTTCTCCGGGAAAGTCGTCAAATCAAGCGTCAAACACGGGCTCAAGGATATCGTGATCGGAACACCTTCTCCGGATCTGCTACCCATGGCGGAAACAGATCTGGTTGCGGCGATTTTAGAGGGTGCCTGCCTTGGTAACCATGTTTTTGACCGATATAAAAAGAAGAAAGAGTTGAAACCGCTGAAACAGATCACCTTGATGGTATCAGCGGATACCGTTAAAAAATGTGCAAAACTACCCAAACGGGTCGGGGCTATCTGCCGGGGAACCCTCCTGGCCAGAGACTGGGTCAGCACACCCTCCAACGATAAAACACCGGCCCAGTTGAGCAAGGCCTTCATCAACCTGGCCAGAAAAGTAAATCTCAAAACAACCCTCTTGAACCCGAAACAACTCCAGCAGGAAAAATTCGGCGCCCTCCTGGCGGTGGGTGCCGGCAGTCAGAACACACCCCGGCTGGTAGTCCTGGAATATGCCCCCAAGGGTGCAAAAAAAACCATTGCCCTGGTGGGTAAGGGTGTTACCTTCGATGCTGGCGGCATCAACTTGAAACCCACGGGTGGATTGGAAGACATGAAGATCGACATGTCAGGTGCAGCAGCGGTTGCCGCCACGCTCATAACCGCGGCAAAACTGAAACCCAAAGTCAGGATTATCGGCATTATTCCCCTCGTGGAAAATATGATTTCCGGCAGTGCCACGCGACCGGGAGACATCATCAAGAGCCATGCCGGAAAAACAATCGAGATCGGCAACACGGATGCAGAGGGCCGCTTGATCCTGGTTGACGCCATGTCCTATACCATGAAAAAATACAAGCCGGACGTCATGGTCGACGTCGCCACCCTGACCGGCGCATGTGTTGTGGCCCTGGGCGAAAAAATTGCCGGCCTTTTTACGCCGGATGACACGCTGGCCGAGGCTATCCTGGAATCCGGCCAAAAAACCCATGAACGTATCTGGCGCATGCCTCTGCCGGAAGACTACAAGGAGCTCTTGAAAAGCGAATTTGCCGACATCAACAACATGAGCAGTACACGCTGGGGCGGTGCCATTACAGCGGCCCTGTTTCTGTCGGATTTTACTGAAGGCACACGCTGGGCACACATCGATATCGCGGGTCCTGCCTACCAGAAAAAAGGCAGCGCCTACTGCGATGCCGGTGGTACCGGCTTCGGCGTCCGCTTGTTCTGCGATCTCATCGATCGGCTCAAGTAGATACCCGAATCCAAAAGGCCCGGGCCTGATTCAACCCTCAAAGGGATTAGTATTATGCAATTTCAGCGTGTGATATATTCTAAATACGAATAGCGAAATAGCATCAAATGCCTGTTTCCACTGATGTTCAGTCTGGTTTTTATCCTTCAGTTTTTTAATAAACGGCGCAACACTTTCCCTTTTCGCCGCTAAAGCGGCAAAAATGGCGGCTTAGCATGGTGTTCTGTCCCTTAGGAAAATTCTTATAGCCTCTTGACTCAAATACGTTACACGTGTATTATACGTGTAAAATTTTGGAGGTGCGTGCAATGCAAAAAAAACTCACAGTGACCATAGACGAGGAGGTCTATGACGGTTTACGGGCAGTCATTGGACCACGAAAAATCAGTCGCTTTATCGAAGAGTTAGTCCGCCCGCATGTTGTCAAGAAAAATATGTATGCTGCATATAAAGAGATGGCTGCTGATCAGGTCAGGGAATCCGAAGCCCTTGAGTGGGCCGAAGGCACGTTTGGAGACGTATATAATGAAGAGAGGTGAAGTGTGGTGGATTAATTTTGACCCTTCCGTCGGGGGTGAAATCCGCAAGCAGCGACCGGCTGTCATTGTAAGCAATGATGCTGCCAGCCAGTTCCTTAACAGAGTCCAGGTCGTACCCCTGACGAGCAGCGTTAGTAAACTCTACCCAAGCGAATCATACGTAACATTTCGTGGGAAAAAGGCCAAGGCTATGGCCGATCAGCTTACTACAGTGAGCAAAAAGTGGCTAATCAATCCAGCAGGATCGATATCCTCCACTGAGATGGAGGGTATAGGCCAGGCTATCACTATCCAACTGGATCTTTAAGGCAGAACAAATCATTTGAACTAACACCTGATATCTTGCGGCTTTGGGCATTCTTGCCTTTATCGTATATTTTATTGGTCAGCATGGACACAGGAATATACTCGGTGTAGCTCATTTCCAGCGTTATATGTCCAAAGTGAAGGAGAGGGCTGTGTACGGATTTTTTCCGTCTTTGGTTGACATGGTGTCCGTTATGCGCTATCCTTATGGTTGAGTTTAGATCCACCCTCACAAAAGAAAGGAGGCGACAATGGCAACTGCACGTTTAGATATGAGGTTAAGCCCTGACATTAAAGCTAAGGCCGAAAAGGCATCTGCGCTTCTTGGGGTGCGGAGCTTAACCGAATACATCGTCAAGCTGATCGATGAAAATTCAACAAAAGTCATTCAGCAATATGAGAGCATGACGGTTGAAAATGATATTTTCGATAATTTTATCCAAATATGCGAAAGGATGCATGCGCCGAATAAAAAGCTGACAGAAGCCGCTGCTTTTACCAAAAAGCAGGGAATCAAATGAAATACAGCAAGACCTTCGTTGAGCTAAACAAGGCTATTCACGATAGGACTACTTTTGATTGTGGTTTAGTAGAATTAAACACCTTTTTACAAAGGCATGCTTTCAGACATATGAAGGTCGGAGTCAGTAAAACAATGGTTTTACCGGCCTTAGAGAAACTGTCTAATCAGAGATATCCTATTTGCTCATTCTATACGGTTGCTCCAAGTTCTATCCGGAGAGAAACATTACCTCAAAATCTATCAAAATCATTACCCCACTATCCAGTTCCTGTTTTTCTTATTGCCCAGTTGGCAGTAAACAAAAAAGTTCAGGGGAAACAATTGGGCAAGATGACACTCATAAAATCACTTGAGTTTTTGTGGCAAGTCAACCAGCAAATGCGTGCTTATGCGGTGGTGGTCGATTGCATAAACAAGTCAGTTGAGAAATTCTATCAGAAATATGGATTTCATTATCTATATAAAAAGCATGGTAAAATCAGAATGTTTTTACCAATGAAAACGGTGGAGCAACTATTTACGGATAAAGGATAACTCCTTATAATCACAGAATAGAAAAAGCTCGCAGGATTTGAGTTTATTGTATAAAAAAACCCCGACCGGCTCAAAAACCGATCGGGGTTTTTATAATTATTCAAGCGACGAAGTCGCTCAACCTCTAAAATCGCGTAACGATTTTAGAGGGCTTCGATAGCCTCTGTCAACTCCGGCAGAAAATCGAGAATGTCAGCTTCGATACCCACATCCGCTATCTGGAAAATAGGTGCTTTGGCGTTCTTGTTGATGGCCACAACAAATGGGTTCCCCTTGAGGCCGCCCAGGTGCTGAAACGAACCGCTGATACCGCAAGCCAGATAAACTTTCGGTTTGACGGTCTGTCCGGAAGTTCCTACCTGGCGGGATTTTTCAAGCCATTTGGCATCGACAATCGGTCGTGAACAGGAGACCACGGCACCCATTGCTTTTGCCAGGTCTTCTGCAATTTCTATGTTATCTTCGTCCTCGATCCCGCGTCCGATGGAAACCAGTACATCCTCCTTGGTGATGTCTACGTCGCCCACTTCGGCTGCAACGGTTTCCAGATAAACACGTTTGGTGGAGAGATCTCCGGCGTCTGCAGACTTATCGATCACCTGACCGGATGCAGCTTTGCTCTCGTCCGGTTGAAACGCTCCGGGACGAACATTGATAATTACGCCGTTGGCAATATCGCACGCCACATGGGTGCTGGCAGCCCCGCCGTACTCCTGTCGAACGCATTTGAGCATCGACCCCTCAACTGCCTCGAAACCGACTGTGTCGGGCACAAAGGGGGATTCCATTTTAATGGAAAGCCCTGGTGCCAGATCCATTCCGAAAGTATCGTGGGGTAACAGCAGAATGCCATCATTCGGCAATATATTCATCAGCACCTTACGGGTCACTTCTGCATTGGGGTTAGCGAACGCCTCGTTGTCGATCTTCCAGACCTCGGCATAAGAAGCAGCCACTTCGCCACACAGCGCATCGATTCCCGAGCCTACAACCACGGCGGTAGGCGATGCATCCGGTGCTATCTGCTTAGCGGCAGTCACCAACTCGAGAGCTGAATCATCAGGGACCCCATTCTTGAACGTAATATAGGTAAATATCTGTCCTGCCATTATTTGATCCCTCCTTTGGCCTTGAGTAATTCCATCAGTTTTCCGACAATCTCCTCAGTACTCCCTTCCAGCATCTCGGCGCCTTCACCGAGTTCGGGGACATAATAATCCAACCGCTTGACCCCGGCGCCGGCCTCTCCCACCGAGTCGGCGGAAACCCCCAGGTCGCCTGTGCCGTATACGGGTATTTCGATGGATGCCACTTTGCGAATACCCCGGATGCCGACATAGCGCGGTTCATTGATGCCGGTCTGGATGGAAAGGACACAGGGCAGCTCTATTTCGCTCATCTCCTGGTTACCGCCCTCGATTTCTCTGCCGATTTTCAGTTTCTTGTCATCTAACACCTCGATGGTATTTACCAGGGAAGCATAGGGCACGTCCAGCATAGCTGCCAGCATACCACCGACCTGGGCAGCGCCGTCATCTGCCTGAGCGCCGGTCAGGATGAGATCATAATTGCCCTTCTCGACAGCGGCCTTCAATAAGGTCGCAGTACCTTTTCCGTCAGATCCTTCAAAAGCATCATCCGTTAGGAGCAGGCCATTGTCGGCCCCCATAGCCATTTCCCGTCTCACCACCTCTTCGGACTCCTCATCGCCCACCGATACAACAGTTACACTTCCACCCACGTCGTCTCGGATCTGAATCGCCTCTTCCACGGCATAATTGTCCCACTCATTCACCGAGTAGACCAGATCATCTGTTTCGATGCCGGTGCCATCCTTGTTGACCTCTATTTCATTTTCTGCTGTATCCGGTACTCTTTTGACACATACCAAGATCTCCATAACCGTCCTCCCCTTTAGTATTTTTCCCATGATAAAATCGTGTTACGATTTTATTTGTCGCGACGTTGTCGCTATTTAACGATATTTTTGCTTCAATCCATATATTTTTTACGGGTCGATAAACCTAAAACACAGTATTCCGAAACCGATGGTTCGTGTGATATATATCCATTTTTTTCAAACCGACAACCTATACAAAGTTAACCAATAAGGTCGGTGGGTGATCCTGATGAGATCGAGAAACTGTCTGAGTTTCTTAGAGTCCGTTATGCCGAACAGCATGGTATCTCTTTCAGAAAATACATCAGTACGAAATTGACGTCATCTTGTTTAATGAATTTGGCGCTGTTCGGTATTACGGCCTCTTAGAAACGAGTTTTTCTCGTTCACATCAGGATTATCTACCGGCCGGAACATCATCCTTTATGAGTTATAGTTCCGGTTTTTATATTTCCGATACCGGAGCCACTTCCTTGGCAATGTGCTGAAGTGCCAGTTCTACCAGATCGATGGATTCCATTTTGCCTTCCATTCCAGCGACCTTGATAGCGTCTTCTATATTTACGAGGCAGAACGGACATGCAGTAACAATGACATCGGCACCGACTTCAGCTGCCATTTCAACCCTTAAAACACCCATGCGCTGCTCCTCTTCGGGTTCATAGAAAAGCATCAACCCTCCGCCGCCACAGCAGAAAGAGCGGTCCCGGCATTTTTTCATGTCGACTCGTTTGATACCGGGAATCGCATCGATGACTGCCCTGGGTTCATCATATAGTCCGTTATGCCGTCCCAGATAACAGGGGTCATGGTACGTGTAAACCTTCCCATTGCTGCCGGTTGCCGCGAATTCAAGGTTTCCGGACGTAAGCTGTCGCAGGATATACTGGCTGATATGCTCCACGGCTGGAATATCAACATAATCATTTTTGAGTGCATTGAAGGCATGCGGATCAGCCGTGACAATTCTCTCCACGCCTGAAGCGAGAATTGCTTCTGTGTTTTTGTCCCGCAAATCTTGAAACAGCATCTCTTCACCGAACCGCCGAACTTCGTGACCACTGTCTTTTTCGGCTTTGCCGAGAATACCGAAATCCTCATGAGCCGCATTCAGGATCCTGGCGGTGGCTCTGCCGATATCCTGCATCCGGTCATCATAGGAGGTAATACTGTCGGCAAAATAAAGCGTCCTGGCGGTTTCTTTTTTCCCAAGGACCTTGACCGGGACTTCTTCCGGCAGCTCCTTTGTCCAGTCGGCTCTCTTTTTCTCCATCTTACCCCAGGGGTTACCCCTTTTTTCCAGGGCACTCAATGGTTTCTGCAGTGACTGGGGTACCGTGCCTTCGTCAACCATTCCCCGACGAAGGTCGACGATCTTATCGATATACTCGATCCCCAACGGGCACTCCTGCTCACATGCACCGCAGGTTGTGCAGGACCAGATTTCGTCTTCATGGTACACACTGCCCATGAGCGGTTCACTAACCGGAGCAACTGCACCCACGGGATAGATGGGATGGCTCTTGAAAATAGCGTCCCTCCCCTTGATGGAGATGAATCTCGGCGACAATGGCCGTTTGACGGCATTTGCCGGACACTGGTCGGAACATCTGCCACAATCGGCACATGAATAGAAGTCCAGCATATGCTTCCAGGTGAAGTCGGCCAGATCTTTGACGCCAAAAGATTCCAGATCATCCAGCTGTTCGTCACTGACACCGTGCTGAACCGGTTTTATGTTGCCCCGGTCGATGCGCATGAAAAAAACATTGAAAATCGAAGTAATCACATGGAAGTGCTTTCCCAGGGGCAGAAAGCAGAGGAAATAGAAAAAGGTGATATCGTGGATATAATACATCACCAGATGCACCTTCTGTAGTACCCCGATCGAAGCGCTTCCCAAAACAGCTTTGAAGATCCAGGCAAGACTCAATGGTGCAATGAACTCGGCATGCAGTCCTTTCTGGGCTTGGGCCACTGCGGCACTGGCTTCGAACAAACTCTCGGAAATCATGAGCGTCGATATGAGACACAGCACGAAAACAGCTTCAGATGTATGGTCTTTTCCGTAACGCTCCGGCACGGCATATCTAACCGGCTTTATGATACCTCGACGAATCATGGCAATAACACAGGACACCAGGACCATGCTGGCGGCATAATCCTTGAACAGGTTATAAACCAACCCAAGTGGTCCCCTCAGTCCTGGAAAGACGAAATTTTCTGAAATGCCGATGATCACCAGAGAAGTGGAACGGATACTCAACACCAGAAACCCGGCAAAAAGGGTGATATGTAACACACCGGCCAGCATGTAACGTGGGTGACGGTATTGAAATAGCCAGATCTTCAACAGTTTCTGGAATCGTTCACCAAACCGGTTCCAGCGGTTATCCGGCGCTGCTTTCAACAGCGGTATCCCCCGCATAGTTATTATATATGAGAAAATAACCAGACCCGCAATGGGAATCAGAAATGAAAAAACAATGGTAGGTATTCCGAGAATATAACCATTGGCTGGTGAAATCAAAACAGTTTCCATTGAATCATATCCTTTCTATACCTTAATAAAACCGTGCAACAATTTTATTGAGGCATGATTCATCTTAAATATCTTCCGTAACCGCAAAAGTCGATACCATAAAACAGTCACCTGGGCAACCCCAATCAGGTACCAATTGTTGCCCGACGCGCGACGTGGGTTGAAACCTGATACCCTTTGTCTCTTTTAAACGTTTCACTTGAACCCTGGACCCCTGGAATCCTACTTAGTGCCCATCCATAAATGGTCTTTTCACGCCCTGCCGGGGTTGGGCGCCATGATTTAACTCCTCAAAATAGCACGCTATTCCTCCGGGTT
>QMMS01000001.1 GCA_003647375.1 Deltaproteobacteria bacterium | reverse complement strand
TTGCCAGAGGTCAGAAATCAGAGCCACAGAAGCTGGACGCGACCCGCGACATGCAACCTGAAACCAGACTCCTGAAACCAGAAAACCACAATCCAATATTCCACTATTCCAGCATTCCAGGTTATATGTCTCCGGCAAAGCCGATTATCTCTGACCTGGCCCAGAGGACCAGGTTTTCCATGCTGGAATAAACCCAGAGCTTCCATTCATAGAAACTTATAATTTAAGGGGCGTCCCCAAGATTTCGAAAAACCGGAATGCAAAAGGAGAAAATATATTATGCGAGGCGTTTTCATCATCGTTACCCTTATGGCTATGCTCATTGCCGTACTTCTGGTCGCCAAAAACTTGAAGACGGACAGTGTTGATGGTGCGGACAAAATGGAAACCATCCAAAAGGCGAAAGACACAGTCGATATTGTCGATAACTCTGTCAAGAAAATGAAAAAGGCGATGGAGTGATCCCTTTAAAAAGGGAATGTTGCGATGGTCACATGCAATCAAAAATTGAAGGAGAGGGTCAATCAAAATGAAAACAAAACCAGATACGCGTTTTGAAAATGCTCATTCACCTGAAAAAAGGGTATTCGGATTAAGCGGAAGCCCAAGAAAAGGTGGAAACTCTGACATACTACTGAAGCATGTGTTGAAAGGTGTAAGACAGAATGAAGTTCCTGTCGAGAATGTGAGGTTGTGCAACTATCAATATCAGGCATGTATTGGATGTGAAAAATGTCGAAAGCATCAGGCGTGTACGGGTCTTAACGATGGAATGCATCTACTGTATCCGAAAGTAATTGAATCTCAGGGAATTGTGCTTGTTTGTCCTACGCATAACTACAATATCACCGCATGGATGAAGGCATTTATTGACCGGCTTTACTGTTTTTACATATTTGACAATAACCGGCCAAGAGGATGGTCGAGTAGACTCATGAATCAAAATCGCAAAGCTGTTATAGTAGCCGTATGTGAACAGGTGGATAAAAAGGATATGGGATTTACCCTTGAAGCCATGCGACTCCCTATCGAGGCGCTGGGATATGACGTCATCGGTGAATTAGCCGTATTTGGCATTTTTGACAAAGGTAAGGTTCAGGATGAAGATGAAACCTTGACCAAGGCAATCAACCTTGGAAATCAGTTAGCGCTTGCACTCTAATCCATTGGATAAATATCTATTTTACTCACCGCGTTTGATGAAATATCCTGACTATGCGGGAATTTCTTCGATAACACGGATTGTTTTCCACTTGCCCTGGCGATATCGAAGGAAGGAAACGGAACACAAGGATATCACGTACAGTGTCAGGATAATCCAGCAGGCGTAAATTCCCCATCCCAGGAACCCGACACCGATGGTGATGGGTAAAATTATGACGACAAGGGTGACAATTCCGATGGTCCACATGATGAAGCGGGTATCACCGGCACCTTTTAATACACCGGTAAAGATAAAATATAAGGCATCAAAAGAGATGAAGATGGCCATAATCCGTATGAGGACGATTCCCTGATCCATCGTCTGCTGATAGGATGCACCAGTGCCCTCGGCCGTCGCAAAAAGTTTGATCACCCAATGGGGTGCCAAAAAGAACAGCAGGTCCAGCAGCAGTATATAGGACAACAGGATACAGATGGTCTGCTTGGTGTATCGAATTGCATCTTCGACATCATTGCGCCCCAGGGCCTGGCCTACGAGGGTGGACAACCCAATCGAGAAACCGAATGCCGGCATGAAGGCAATGGACTCTATGGAAAAGGCAATGTTGCTGGCTGCAAGCTCCACTTTACCGAGCCTGCCGACCATGAATATGAAAAAGGTAAAGGCAAACACATCCATGGCAAACTGCAAGGCGGCAGGAACACCGGTTCTGATGATACGCAAGGACAGCTCCGCATCAAAGGCCCGATTGGATAAAACGCCGTAAAGGCGATTGTTTTTACGGTTGAAAATAAGCACACAATAGAGCACTGCGATGAGTGTCCAGGAGCATACCGTGGCGATACCTGCACCACGGATACCCATCTCGGGAAATATCCATATCCCGTTGATCAATGCATAATCCAGGGGAATATTGAAGGCCATTCCGATAATGCTGATCACCATCACAGGACTTGTCTTACCCCTGCCTGAAAAAAAGCAGGCCAGACCGGTGCCCAGCACATTCATACCGGCTCCCATACAGAGTATCCTGAAATAGACGCTCTCTAAGCGCTGAATTTCCGGTGGATGGCCACCTAACCGAAAGATCGGGTCTGCCATAAATGACAACGCAATCAGGATAACGGCGGCCAGCATGGAAAAATAAATTCCCTGCCATACGCATGAGCCGATACGTGATAAAGAACCAGCACCCGTGTATTGGGCAATAAATACATTGAGATAACTGGTGACGCCCGCAAAAAAAGTTGAAAACAAAAATGCCGTAATCCCACCCGGCAGTGCTGCCGCTATGGCTTCGATGGAATAATTGGCCAAAAACACCCGGTCCGTAAATTCCATGACAGTGGTTGCCGCCATGGAAAGAACAAGGGGCAGACTGACGGAAAATACCGTCCTGTAGCTGTTGGTTTTACTATGCATGAATTTCAAAGATAGGCTTATAACCGTTCAATTTGGGTATTAGAAACCGCTGAAGATAACCGCTCCTTTAAAAAGTTGAATCGTTGGGTAACGTAATATGCCCGAAATTCAGCCTCTATAATCGAACCCAGCGTGACTTTAAAATCCCGGTCTTTGAATCCGTCAATTATTTTTAAAATCCTCTTGGATGCTTCGACGATATCGGTCGGCAACGCGGTTCCTTTCCGCAGCAAAAACTCGATATCAAAGCAATCCCTGATTTCACCCCGGTCCAGTAATGCTTTAATTTTGTTTTTCATTGTCTGATTCAGGGTATGCGCCCTTAAAACAACCTGTTTCGTAGCAAACTTGGAATAAGAAATCATTTCCTGGAAGTCGCAATCTTCGGCTGTTCTTCTGATTTCAATTTTCAAACGTTTGGGATATTCTCTGGAACGTAACTCGAATAAAAGCGTGTAGTGCTTTATCTGGGCGTCTGTAATTTCATAATATTTTTCAAACTGTCTTCGAAGCTTGCTAAAATAGTCCTCTTGAGATATTTTTTTCAGGAACCAAAAATCAAGATCAACAGAATACCGATTCAGATCATGGCAAAGCCTCAGCATGGTTCCACCGCCGAAAACGAGCGGATCGAGCATTTTCGCACTCTTCATCCTTTCCAGAACTTCTATTTCAAATATCTCGTGCTGTCTGAATATATCCATGCTTTTCTAACATCGTTTGTGTTTTCAACGGAAATTTACTGCTGAGGTTCCTGATGGCTTCTCTGTCAAGCTTGTTGGCATCCAATGCGGACAAGTCCAATGTGTAGCGGCCGTATGACATTAAATAAAATGCATCCAGCAAGGCTTTCTCAGGCGTTGCAATAAAAACCCCTTTTTCCTTCCTGAACCCGAAGAACAATGCATCATTAATTTTAGAATAACGGAAAGTACTTCCGCCTACCTGAATTTCCTTGGTCCTTTTCACAGCAATTGATTCGAAAAAATCCCTCTGTATCTGAGTTGTTACCTCGTAATAGTCTAACGCGGTCATAAGGGAAATATAGGAAGGTGACTGCCCAAGATTTGCCAGTCGGAACTTGTCCTCCTGACTTGCGTTGTCCCACACCTGGCGCAGAACATACAGGTTTTTCTTAAAGCGTAGCAGCAGGCCTTTCCGGGCATACCGGCTTGCGGTCACCTTTGCCGAAGCCAGACTGATGTTCCTAACCCTGGCAATGTCTTCGTAACCAAAATAGAGTCTGCGAATTTTATTTAACTCGAGTGCCTTCATAAGATACACATAGTTAACAAATTTGTTTATTATATGTATTTTACACGGAGCGCATTGTCAACCTAAAACGTGCTTCATGGTGTTTGGACCGATGGGTTTTATCGACTGAAGGGGCGTTTGGATGTATACGCAACCGCATGGCGGATACCCCGCAAAGCTCTCTCGACGTTGGCAAATACGGGAATACCGCGGGACTGATATTTTTTGCGCATGATACGGGATGTTTTTTCCACATCCACATTCGCAACGGTCATGGCACGGTTTTCAAAAACGGCAATAATTTCCTTGTTGGATTTCTTTTTCAGCCGTTCGAGTACCGGCAGGATTTCCTCCAGATATGCCCCGGGCGGTCCAGCCGGCATACCGGTCATTTCCATAAACGTTCGCACTTCCACTTCAAGGGGTCTTAAGAGGAATACCATGATGAGGATATCGATGGGTTCTGAATCCAGGATAACTTCCAGGGATCTCTTGATGACGTCCGCAGGCACCACGGGCGATCCTGTGTCGAGGGGGTTTTGCATGCTGTTACCCGGTGTGGGATAAAATTGTCGAAGCTGCTTTTGTGTTTCGGCACTGAAGTGCTCCATCGTCAAGTCAGATCGATGGGATAGATCGCAGCTGAATACGCCGATGGCGCCGCCGCCGCCCACCAGGGCTATTCGGGGTCCCGGCTTTTTAAGATATTTCAGCACCACGAGTGCATCCATGAGCTCATCCAGACCCTGGACAGGGATGGCATTGCCTTGCCTGAGAACGCCCTCCCATATGTTGGCATCACCTGCCAGAGAAGCGGTGTGGCTTTGGGTAGCGCGGTTTCCCGGTGGCGTTAGGCCGCCTTTCCAGATCACTATGGGTTTTTGCTGCGTTACCCGGTGGACCGTCTCGATGAATTTTTGTCCATCCGTAATACCTTCCAGGTAAGCGGCTATCACATCTGTTTCAGGATCCATGGATAGATAGTCGAGAAGTGCGGTGGCGTCCAGGTCACACCCATTACCAAAAGATACCACTTTGCTTAGATGGACACCGGCAAAACTGGCTTCATACCCAAAATCAGTGGCAACACCGCCGCTCTGTGAGATCATGGCCACCGAGCCGGGCTTTTTGGAGAAATCGGCCCCCGGCAACAGGGTGATGCCGCCCCGGGGTGAATGAATACCAAAGCAGTTGGGTCCCACTATCCGGATTCCCTCACGGGCGATGGCTGCCACCTCTTCCTGCAGGGCAATATCTGCAGGTGAACCGGTCTCGGCAAACCCGGACGAATGAATTTGAGCACCTGTCACACCGTGGCGCAAACAGGATCTCAGAATATCGGGAACAAATTTAGCGGGGACCGATATGGAAGCCAGGTCAACAGGACCATCCACCTCCTCAAGGTGTTTGTAAATGGTGTGGCCATTCAGTTCGCCGCCTTTGGATGAGATGGGGTAAAGCTTTCCCGGATATCCATATCGGATCAGGCTCAAGGCGATGAGATTGCCGAATGCTCCCGGTCTGCTAATCCCGCCAAAAACGGCAATTCCCCTGGGGGCAAACATTCTATCCAACGGATTGTTTCTCTTTTCGGTCATTCGTTTTACACTGCCTTTTCATTTTGCGACCTATCTGCAAGGCCGAAAAAATATTAGCGAGATCCTGAGCAAATTGCAATTCCTTACTTGAAATAATTCTACTGAATAATTATGCTATGCTCATCTCCAAAAGAGTTGATCCAAATAAAGGGTCACCCAACTAATTGGGAGAAAACGTATGACATCGGAACAGAAAGCATGACAACGACCCATCGAATCGGTCCGCTTTTTACAGACCTGTATGAATTAACCATGGCGGCCGCCTATTATCAAAAGAGCATGGAGGGGAATGCAACCTTTTCCCTGTTTGTGCGGGAGTCTGTGGCCCGGAATTTTTTTGTAGCGGCAGGGCTTGAAACGGTTTTGGATGAGCTGACATGTTTCGGATTTTCTGACGGGGAGATTGCCTACTTAAAGGATACGGGTCTTTTTTCGGATAAGTTTCTGTCCTTTCTGAAAACATTACGATTCAGCGGAAACATTTTCGCCATGCCTGAGGGATCGATCTTTTTTCCGGACGAGCCCGTGCTTGAAGTGACAGCCCCCATAATCGAGGCACAGATCGTTGAAACTTTTCTGCTCAACACCATCGGCTCCCAGAGCCTGTTTGCATCCAAAGGGGCGCGGTGCGTACATGCGGCCGGCGGACGGTCTCTGGTCGATTTCTCATTGAGAAGAACACAGGGCCAGGATGCCGGTCTGAATGTCGCCAGAAGTGCCTATATCTCAGGGTTTGCCGGGACCAGCAATCTATTGGCCGGGCAACGATACGGTATCCCTGTTTCCGGTACCATGGCGCATTCCTATATATCGGCATTTGAACGTGAAATCGATGCCTTTCGCGCCTATGCAGCCATATTTCCGGAACATTCTGTTTTCCTCATCGATACGTATGATACCATCGAAGGCGCCTATAAAGCGGTGCGTGTGGGTCTGGAAATGAGAAAACAAGGACGCTCGCTCAAGGGTGTTCGTCTTGATAGTGGCGACATGATCGACCTGAGCCAAAGGGTAAGGGAAATTTTCGACAAGGCTGGACTTTCCGATGTCAAAATCTATGCCAGCAGCGGGTTTGACGAGTTTATGATTCACGAACTGCTGGCGAATGGCGCCCGTATCGATGCCTTCGGAGTTGGTACAAAAATGGGTGCTTCCGCAGATGCGCCCTATTTGGATGTTGTTTACAAGCTGGTCAAAATGAATGACAGGCTTGTGAGGAAACTGAGTCCGGGTAAAAAAACGCTGGCCGGCGAAAAACAGGTGTTTCGAAAATATGATGCCCGGGGACATTTTACCGAAGATATCATCGGCTTGAGAAATGAAACCATTGACGGTGCAACGCCGCTGTTGTCGGCTGTGATGAACCAGGGAGAACAGGTGGATACCAGCCCGGCCCTTACGGATATTCAGTCTTGTTTCAAATCGAATTTCAGCGCATTGCCGGACAAATTCAAATCAATCCACAAAAAATATCGATATCCTGTGAAACTGAGCGACCAGCTTGTTCTGGCACAGAAGGATATCTAATCCGGGTTAACCCGGAAATTTCACGAACCTGAAATGTTCGGGTTCTGGTAAGGAGCGCTATGACGGTTAATGAATTGCCCATCCCATCTTTTTTTAATGCCGATCGTGTTGGGGAAGTTTGGAGGGTTCCTTATCAGGAAAGAGCTGATGATGCGGTAAAATGGCAAAAGCAGAATGGCATCAGAACAAGTGCCCAGGATTCATTCAGGGTATGCCTGATGCTCATTGATGTCCAAAACACGTTTTGCATTTCTGGTTTTGAACTCTATGTGGGCGGAGCGACCGGAAACGGTGCTGTAGATGATAACCGGCGACTGGGAGCCTTTATCTACCGAAACATGCCTGCTATCACACAAATCTGCCCCACCATGGATACCCATCAGGTAATGCAGATCTTCCACAGTATTTTTCTCGTCAATGAGATCGGAGATCATCCGAATCCCTATACCCTCGTATCGCTGGATGATATCGAGAAAGGCGTCTGGCGTTTTAACAGAAAGCTTGCTGAAAGCCTCGAGATCGATGAGCGTTTCGGACAGGCTCACCTGGAGCATTATGCACGACAGTTGAAGAATGGGGGAAAATACGACCTCACCATCTGGCCTTACCATGCCATGCTTGGCGGTATCGGGCACGCACTGGTGTCTGCCGTGGAAGAAGCGATCTTTTTCCATGCCATGTGCCGGTTCAGCCAACCCGATTTTCAGCTTAAAGGCGGCCATCCGTTGACGGAAAATTACTCTGTGTTGCGCCCTGAAATAATCGACGGCCTTGACAACAGGAAACTTGCCGGGGTAAATCAGCCGCTCATGGACAAGCTTCTGGCATTTGACGCTGTGATTATTGCCGGCCAGGCAAAGAGTCATTGTGTGGTCTCGACCGTAGCGGACCTGTTAGCTGAAATCGAAAACAAGGACCCGGCTCTGGCATCCAAGGTATACCTGCTGGAAGATTGTACGTCCCCGGTGGTAATCCCGGACGTAATCGACTATACCGAACCGGCCAATAAGGCATTTGAGCGATTCGAAAAAGCGGGGATGCATATCGTAAAGTCTACAGACTCCATGGTAGACTGGCCAGGTTTTCCGTCCTGATCGGCCCGCCGCTGTGTTATTCAACCTTCGCAGTAGCATACTACGGCTTCAGGTTGAAATGCCTTGCGGCAGAACCGATCAGGACGGAAAATCCCTCTGCCGAGAGTTTTATTTAGGGCATATTTATTGGCAACTCGTATAGAAAGGGGAGCTTCTGAAGCCACGTCTGGGTTAGATGCCCAGGTAGGCTTTTTTCACATCTTCATTGGCGAGCAGGTTCTGGCTGGTGTCGGACAGGGTGATGCGTCCGTTTTCCATGACATATCCTCTGTGGGCGACCTGCAGTGCAAGGTTGGCGTTCTGTTCCACAAGAAAGATCGTGGTTTTGTTTTCCTGGTTGATCTTGCGAATAATTTTGAAAATCTGTTTTACGATCAACGGAGCCAGACCCAGAGAGGGTTCATCCAGAAGAAGGAGTCTGGGTCTTGCCATCAGGGCTCTTGCAACCGCCAGCATCTGCTGTTCACCACCACTGAGGGTGCCGCCTGACTGGTGGCGTCGTTCAGCCAGGATGGGAAAGAGATCAAAAATATATTCCACGTCTTTATGGATCTCAGCGGTATCGTTTCGTAAAAAGGCGCCCATGTCGAGATTTTCCATTACGGTAAGATAGGGGAAAATCCGACGCCCTTCGGGTACCTGGCTGATGCCAAGCGCTACGATCTGGTTGGGAGAAAGTTCCTGGAGCGGTTTTCCCAAAAAGAGGATTTCGCCGGATTTGGGAGGCACGATGCCGGATATGGACATGAGGGTCGTGGTTTTTCCAGCGCCATTTGCGCCGATCAGGGTAATAATTTCACCTTCTAAGATTTCCAGGCTGATCCCCTTGATGGCCTGAATGTTACCATAGTAGGTTTGAATGTTCTTAACCTCAAGCATCCAATTCTTCTCCCAGATAAGCTTTTATAACAGCTGGATCGGACTTGATTTCCAGGGGTGAACCTTCGGCAATTTTTTTGCCGTAATCCACTACATAAATACGATCGGACAGACTCATCACCAGCTTCATATCGTGCTCGATGAGCAGGATGGAAATCTTTTCCTGATTACGTACGCGAACAATCAGATCATCGAGTTCTTTGGTTTCCCTGGCATTCATCCCTGCGGCGGGTTCATCAAGAAGCAGGATAGATGGTTCCGTTGCCATGGCACGTGCGATTTCCAGGCGTCGCTGTGCGCCGTAGGGAAGATTTTTGGCGTATTCGTTGACAAATTGTTCCAGGCCGATTTTTTCAAGCACCCTGTAGCTGTCCTCAATAACCTTTTTTTCTTCTCTCACGGTCGCGGGATTTCTGAAGATGGCGCCCGGTATGCCGGCAGACATACGACAATGACGGCCGATCATGACGTTTTCTAACACCGTCATGTTTTGAAAAAGACGGATGTTCTGAAACGTACGGGCCATACCGTTTTTGGTAACATGGTTGGGTTTCAGGCCATTGAGACGCTTTCTTTTTCCCCCGGCCGGGATGATGGCAACATCCCCTTTTGTGGGTGGATAGATGCCGGTAATACAGTTAAAAAACGTTGTCTTTCCGGCACCATTCGGACCAATAAGCGCGACAATTTCACCTTGCCCGACAGTCAGGCTAATGTCGTCGAGGGCTTTGAGGCCGCCGAAATTCTTGGTCAGGTTTGTTACTTCGAGAATCGGTTTCATATATTTAAGTCGTTGGTTGGTTGTTCTTTAAACCTTTGAACTTATATGTTTTTCGAACATCCGTAATGATGCCCTCGGGTCGAAAGACCATCATGATGACCAGCGTGGCCCCAAAAATGAGCATCCGGTATTCGGAAAATGCCCGTAGATATTCCGGAAGAAGAATCAGAACAAGGGCACCCAAGATAACACCCAATATAGACCCCATACCACCCAGGACCACGACGCATAAAATGATGATGGATTCCCAGATAGTAAAACTGGCAGGATTGATGAACGTGGTTTTTGCCGCAAATACCACGCCGCCTATTCCGGCCCAGGTTGCACCCAGGGCAAAGGCGCTCAGTTTTGTCCTGGTCTTGTCAATACCCATGGCCTGACAAGCCACCTCATCCTCCCTGAGGGCAATCCAGGCCCTGCCCAGTCGAGAATCCTGCAGGCGTTTGACCACAAAGACGGTAAAAATAACCAGGCCGATCATCACAAAGTAGACATAGGTGATGGATTGAGACAGGGACAGGTCCATACCGAAAAAACCCGGCCGGGGAATATTGGCAATGCCACTGGGTCCAAAAGAGAAAGCATTCCAGTTTTCCAGAACGAGGCGGATAATCTCACCAAATCCCAGGGTAACGATGGCCAGATAGTCTCCTCGAAGACGGAGGACCGGGAAGCCCAGCACAACACCGAAAAGAAAGGCGAACATGGCTCCCAGGGGTAGCGCCATCCAGAACCCGAGTCCGAAATGATGATTGAGCAGTGCGTAACTGTAGGCACCCACAGCATAAAACGCAACATATCCCAGATCGAGTAGTCCGGCGAGGCCGACAACGATGTTCAACCCCAGTCCCACGACCACATAAATCAGCGCCGTCGTCATGATATTGGTTTGATACATGGAGAAGATAAAAGGAAAGGCTATGATAAAAACAGCAAGCGTTATAGCGGCGGGAACGCTGAGTCGCCTGTCTTTGATGAGTCTCTGCGCCAACGGCAGGGTTTCGGATTCCCCGGTTTCGACCCTCTTCTGACCGGCTTCTTTTCTGCTATGAAGGTAGCGCCAGAGAAACGACAGAAAAAATGTGCCGACACCCACCATGAACATTCTTTTCCAACGCCATTCAATGATATTGTCGATCGTGTTCACACGAATAACCATGATGGGAAAGGTCAGTAACATCATCCACAACGACACCAGGAACGATTTTTTTATTTCATTGAAACGAAACATAATTCAATAATAATGGTTTTAGGTTTTAAGTTTTAGGTTTTAGGCTGGGTTTTTAGTATGTATGGTTAACAGGTCAGCCATACTTAACACTTAACACCTAAAACCTAAAACATGATGAATTGAAGACTCCTCACAGTTTGCTGTGAGGAGTCTTCAATTCATCAGACTTTATCCGTATCTGATCTACCCAAAATTCCCGAAGGCCTGAATATCAGGGTAAACACCAGGAAGAGGAAAGCAAAGACATCCTCATAGTCACTGGAGATATAGCCTGTGAAAAAACTTTCCGACATTCCCAGCACCAGGCTTCCCAGCACGGCGCCCGGCATGCTGCCGATACCACCCAGAACAGCGGCCACAAAGGCCTTGATGCCGGCGATAAACCCTATGTAGTAATTGATCTGTCCTGTGTGGGAGGCGATGAGAACGCCTCCTAATGCTGCGGTGGCGGATCCGACAATAAATGTCATCGAAATGACCTTGTTGACATCGACCCCCACCAGCATGGCCATGTTCCGGTCCTGGGCGGTCGCCCGCATGGCTTTCCCGATTCTGGTAAATTTGATGAGAACGGTTAATAGAACCATGACGATGGCGGTGGTTACATAAATCACGATTTCGGAAGAGCGGACAATATGTTCAACGGGTTCCAGGAATTTAAAATCCGGAATCAGATTGGGGAACGGCAGAAAGTTGGATGTCTGGGCCAGCAGCACATAATATTGCAGAAACATGGACATGCCGATGGCGCTGATGAGTGCCGAGAGTCTTGGTGCCTGTCGCAACGGTTTATAGGCTATTTTTTCGATGGTGAATCCGTAGGCGGCTGAGTAAACGACCGCTACGATGGAAGCGATAACGAGAATGGCGATCTGGTTCCACCCCAGCATCGATAGAATGCTGGCGACAATAAGAGCGGTAAAGGCACCCAGCATGTAGATTTCACCATGGGCGAAGTTGATGAGCTGAATGATGCCGTACACCATGGTGTACCCAAGTGCGATCAGGGCATAAATACTTCCCCGTGTGAGGCCGCCCAGAAAAAGCTCTATAAAATAGTCCATCAGTTAATTCTTAAACCTGAATAGTCTAAATTAAAAAAGTCAGGGGCCAGGCCCATGGCCTGGCCCCTGACATGTTGGTCTCATGATGGGTTATTTTACTTCAACGTAGGCGCCATTTTTAACGCGATACATGGAGAAACCTACGCCGGTGGCATCGCCTCTTTTGTCAAAACTGATGTTTCCCAGGGGCGTTTCGACATACTGTGTTTTCAATTTGTTGGAGATGGCGTTGTAACCTGTGGTGCCTGCCTTTTCAATGGCATTCAAAAGTGCCAGGGCTGCAGAATAGGCATTCAGAAAAAATGCGCCTGGATCTTCACCATAAGCTGTTTTGTGGGCTGCATTGGCGGCAATCGCCATGGGGTTCGAGGATACGTCTTTGGGCCCGGTGGCATAAACGCCTTCCGCATAAACGCCGGCGACCTTGATAAAGGTAATGTCTTTTACGCCGTCATCGGAAATAAAAATGGTTTTCATTTTCTTTTTGCGCATTTCCATAATAATCTTGGATGCTTCCGGGTGGTAGCCGCCAAAAATTACGGCTTCCGCACCGGCCCGCTTAATCTTTTGAACCACGGCGGCGTAGCTGACAGCACCGGGTGTAACACCTTCATATAATACCACCTCGGCTCCGGGTTCAGCTTCCAGGAAACGTTTGACAAATTCCGCCAATCCTTTACCGTAATCACCCTTGTCGTGGAGAACGGCGATTTTCTTCACCTTTAGAACATCCAGAGCAAAGTCAACTTCCAGCCGGGCCTGGGCGTCGTCTGATGCGATGGTCCGGTAGAAGTTCGGGTAGTCACCGCTTTGTGTTAATCCAGGATTGGTTGCCGAAGGAGACATGACAACGATTCTGGAGCCGTTATAGATACCAAGGGCTGCCTTGGTGGCCCCACTGCATATATGACCTAACACGGCATTTACGCCTTCCCCGACCAGCTTGGTGGCAGTGTTTGTGGCAACCTCAGGTTTGCAGACGTCATCTTCAACCACGAGTTCAACCTGTTTTCCCAAAACGCCGCCCTTGGCATTGATCTCCTTGACCACGAGTTCGGCGGCTCTGATCGTTGGGATACCGTAAGAGGCTAGGTCTCCACTGTGTGGTCCTGCGACACCCAGTTTGATTGTGTCTGCAGCAAACGACAAGCCTGACAGGGTCAGGCAGATAAACGTGGCAGTAAATACGATTGTAAATATTTTCCGGACATGGTTTTTCATCATTGCATTCCCTCCTTATGCGTTAGTAAAATTAAAATTTGCTTATTCCCCGCTGCTTACGGAACGGGTTAAAATCAAATCAGATAAAGATCATTTATTAAAATCGTTCCTACTATTTTATTATCCTAACAAAGTAAAAATTTATAAACCTATGCATGAGTTGAGTCAAGTTAAAAGAGGTACAACCCGCCTGACTCAATCATGTTTCAGGGTAAATTTCAAGAATATGATAAAAAATATTGCTGTTTGGCGTGCTTCCCGGTAAGAAAATACCATTGTGGAGTATTTTTCGATCTTATTACTCCGGCGGTTAATAAATACTTATCTGGAGCCTTGAACGGTTTGAAAAAAATAGGATTAATCGTTAAAGAAGATGTTGAAGCCATTAACCAGGCCGATAAATTTGAAGCCTGGCTGGTTGCCAAAGGGGTTGCCGTCATTCGCTGGAATATCGAATGGCCGGATCGCGCCAACGCCGAATACGGCCTTTCCTGTGCTTCAGCGGAGCTGTATTGTGTCTTTGCCCTGGGGGGCGATGGAACCTTTTTGAGTGCGGTTCGCTGGATTGGTGACCAGGAAATCCCCATCCTGGGTGTAAAATTCGGTGAGTTGGGGTTTCTTGCAGAGACAGATGAGAACAGCCTTCTACGTGTGGGGGAAGCGGTCTTGAAAGGTGCTTTTAAAACCAGGCCCAGGATGCGGCTCCAGGTCAAGATAGATCGTAACGGGAAGGAAATCTCCAAAGAGACCGTGCTCAACGATGTTGTGATCAATCGAGGTGCATCGTCGCACCTGGCCCACATTCAAACCTATATTGATGAGCATTTTTTAACGGAGTATCGGGCGGACGGACTTATTGTTTCAACGCCCACAGGGTCCACCGCATACTCGCTGGCCGCCGGAGGTCCCATTGTTCATCCCGGGGTAAACAGCATTCTGTTGTCACCTATCTGCCCGTTCACATTGACAAATCGACCTCTACTCGTTCCCGATTCTGTGCGGATCAAGATTCAACTGGCTGAATCTTCAGATGCCATCGTAACATTTGACGGCCAGGCTGTCTGTGAAATCGATGAGGGGGATGTTATAACCATTCAAAAGGGTAATCATCCGATTCACGTGATTACGCTACTGGACCATGACGATTATTTCGACCTGTTGAAGACGAAGCTCCGGTGGAGCGGGTCGCGGGTGTAAATCTGACGGTCTCGTAAAAAGCCCAACTTCTGCGTTGTGCTGCATTTCGCAATCATTCAACGTACGATAAGTACGCCTCATGATTACAAAATTTGCACGCCTTGAATTTGAACTTTTTACGAAACCGTCTAATTCGGACTTTTTACGGTTTCATCAAATCTGAGGGTTCGAGGGTCCAAGGGTAGCTGAAAGCGAGGAGCGAAAGGCGCCTAACAGTCTAATAGTCTACAGCCTAAACCCCTAAATGGCTTATAGCTTACCTCCGCAATCCTGCGTCGGTGTTTTCGCCCACGGGCTCAGGAGGCAGATTCGGTCTTATGATGAAATTTTTCTGCAGGGATTGGAAGACCTTGTCCACATTTTCGACACCATCCCTTGCTTCTTGAATAAAATGTGTCGTAGACGTCGTAATATCCGGGACGTCCTGACTCCCTTCCTCAACATTTTCCAGGATCGCTTTAATGGTGGGCATGTTGGTTTCAATCTCAATCAGGATGTCTTTCAAGATCGCCACGCTTTCTGTTAACCCCATGGTGACATCTTCAACACCGGCCAGACTGGTTTGTGCCTGGTCGACCGTGCCGGGTGTTTTTGAGCTGGCTTCCGAAAGGTAGGCAAGTATTTTGCCAACGCTTTTGAGTCGAAGTAAAATGACATCCAGTAGTTGGTTGGACGTTAACAGGTTTCCCAGTGTGCCGTCGCCGTCTTCAATTCCCTTTGTTATGATTTCAATATGTTGTGTCGTTTTATTGATGTTTTCAAGGGCGGACAGAAGCGGTCCATTGGGATCTTTGAGTGTCCCTGTGAATTCGGCGATATCCTGAATCGCCTGGACTAATTTCCTGACGGTTTTTTCCACCTCAAACTCGGCCAGGATATCGGCTATCGATTTTTTAGCCCTTGATGGGATATCACTCCCATCTGGTAGCAATGGGGCATCGGCAGGGCCCGGAATGATGGATATGTATTCGGATCCGATTAAAGTGGGGCTCTGGACGGTAGCCAGGGTGTTCGTACGGATTCTTGATTTATATTTTTCTAAAATGACCAGTTTGATCCTGACCTTGTTTTCGACGGTAATGGCCTTGACCTTGCCGATATCGGTTTTGAATAGTTTTACATTGGCACCTACCTTCAGGTTGTAGCTTTCATTGAAGGTTGTGTAATACGTATTATAGTTCTCAAACCAGTGTTTTCCGCGTCCTATGATAATGATGGTTGACAACAACAGTAAGGTGATGAAGATGACAAATACTCCGACAATTTTTTCTTTCCTGTTATAATTGAGTTCCATATTGAATTAACCTATCTTTCCTGCAGTGTCCCTCTTGATATCACAATTTCTCTCTTGGAGAAAGTTTCAATAAAATGTGGATGCTCGGATAGAAACACAATACACACGTCACGACCCAGCATGTCGAACAATATAGTGTTAAATGCCTCCAGATTCGCTATCCCTACAAAATTTTCAGGATATCCCAGAAGTAATATCTCGGGTTTTTTGATAAGTTCCCTGACTGTAATGGCAAAGCGGTAATCGTGATGTGCAAGGTCCGCCGGTTTCAGTTCGAGTTTGTCTTCGAGTGAAAATAGCTTGAAGAGTTCTTGGGTGTGCTGATCTAGTTGATAGGAGGTAGCGTTTGTGTGATAAGCACTCATGAGGAACAGATTTTCCCGTACCGTTCGATTGCTTATCAGGGCAGCGTGTGAGGTGATGAATCCGAAATTTTTCTTTGTATCGAGGAGGTTTCTGTAGTTCGAGAAATCCAATAAATTCTGTTTGTATCGATATTCACCCTGCAATGGATAAATCAGCGTGGCCAGTGCCTTTAAAAAGTTGAGGGCGTCACCCGCAGAGTCCGTCGAGATCGAAACCACGTCACCAGGAGTCATAGAAAAATCGAAGGGCTGGAAGGGCAGGCCCGTTTTCTTGGAATCAAAAGAATATTGAGTGAGTTCGATGAGTTTCATTTTTAAAGATAGAACAATGCGGATATCGTTGCACTGATGACCAGGCAGATTCCAAGGCACTGCAAGGATGCTCTGGAGACTGCTGCGGGAATCTGGGTAATATGCTGTTTTGTCTTGAATCCATGATAGAGGCAAATGACGGTAATGGTAATGCCGAATAGTATGGCCTTTATGATGCCGACGATAATATCTGCGGCGGATATGGCATCGGCAATCTGATCAAGGAAGTCTCCAAGATTGATATAGGTGAAGAGCCAGACGACAGCATAACCACCCACGATGGCGGTAATATCGAACACGATAAAAAGACAGAGAATCGCCGATGTAATGCCCACCAGTCTCGGGATGCATACGACCCAGAGTGGATCAAGCCCCGACATTTCCAGGGCGTCCATTTCATTAAAGACATTCATATAGCTGATTTCTATTGTAACCGCTGTTGCCGATCGAAGAATGATCAGGAGTGCCGTCAGGGTCGGCCCCAAATCTCGCACGATAAACAGGACGATAATTTTTCCCAGCTGATATTCCCCGGAAAATCTGGAAAACTGAATGATTATCATGCTGCCTGTCAGTATCGCGAAAGGAATGATAACCGGCAGTGTCTGAACGGCGGTAAAATATACCTGCTCCAGTGCAATGCGACGGACCGGGACCAGTCCCGTTTTTGGTGGAAAAGCAAGAAGGCGGAGCAATTGATAAGCAAAAGTGAGTAGTGTGGCAATCTGGCTGAATGAATAGAGCGTTCGCCTGCCTATTGCACCGATGATGGTTTGCATACATGCCTTCAGATTTTCAGATCTTGAGCTAATGCCATTAACTTAAGCCGTTGTTACTTTAAAACGGTCTTTTCGGGATCGAAATCGCTATCGGGATCGAGGACATAGACATTGCTACGTTTTTCGATTTCGATGGGTTCTCCCGACATGGAAAATCTTACACTATGTAGTCTAAAAAGGTCAACAAAATTAGATGAATATAAGGAGCAGGGAAAAGAAGTTGAGATGGGGCTCGAACGGTTGGATTATATCGCGTAGGAAGGGGGGAATTAAGGGTTGGAGGTTTGGAGGGTCCAAGGGTCGCTGATAGCTAAGAGCTTTTAGCCTACCCTCGAACCCTTGGATCCTCGAACCCTTGAACCCTTTCTTTTATGCTATGTCCCAATAGTCCACGAAGATAGATACTGTTTCTGCTCGCGGGTGAGTCGGTCGATCTTGATGCCCATCGAAACCAGCTTTTCTTTTGCTATGGCTGTGTCTATATCTTCCGGAACCGGGTGTACATCCAGCGCCAGCGAATCTGCCAGCTTAACCATGTGCTCGATACAAAGCGCCTGATTTGCGAAACTCATATCCATAACACTTGACGGGTGGCCTTCTGCCGCAGCCAGGTTGATGAGCCTGCCGTCCCCCAACACATTGATACACTTCCCGTCCGCCATCACGTACTCCTCGACAAACGGCCGGATCATCCTCCTGCTTTTAGCCAACTCGCCCAGGGACTCGAGGTCCAGTTCGACATTGAAATGACCGGAATTAGCCACGATGGCACCGTCTTTCATGAGGGAGAAATGTTCTTTACGGATAACATTGATGTTGCCGGTTACGGTACAGAAAAAGTCACCTGCCCTGGCGGCTTTATTCATGGGCATAACGGAGAACCCGTCCATAACCGCTTCCAGTGCCGTCAAAGGATCAACCTCTGTAACCACGACGTTTCCACCCATGCCCCTTGCCCTCATAGCCAGACCCCGGCCACACCAGCCATACCCGCAAACAACAAATATCGATCCCGCTATCAACCGATTTGTGGCACGAATAATACCGTCCATGGTACTCTGGCCGGTTCCGTAGCGGTTGTCAAAAAAGTGCTTTGTCTTGGCATCGTTGACGGCAATGATGGGATACTTCAATACATGGTCCGCCGCCATGCTTTTGAGCCGGATGACGCCGGTTGTGGTTTCTTCCGTCCCGCCTTGGACCAGATCGATGAGCTCGGATCGTTCTGAATGCAGGATTGAGACCAGGTCAGCACCATCATCCATGGTATACTGCGGTTTTTTGTCGATAACTGCGTTGATGTGGCTGTAATAGGTCTTGTTGTTTTCACCCTTGATGGCAAAAACGGCGATTTTATCATTTTTTACAAGGGAAGCAGCCACATCGTCCTGTGTGCTCAGCGGGTTGGAAGCGCAGAGAGAGACCTGTGCGCCGCCGGCTTTGAGGGTCTGCATCAGGGAGGCTGTTTCCGTTGTTACGTGAAGGCATGCGCCGATACGTTTTCCTTTCAATGGTTTTTCTTTTTCAAATCGTGTTTTGATACGATTCAGCACCGGCATATTTTGATTGGCCCACTCGATGCGCAACTTGCCTTCTTTGGCGAGTTTCAAGTCTTTTACATCATGATTCATTGTTTTTTTTCTCCTGTTGATTGCTTTCATGCGTTCATGCTGGACATTTGCAGAAACGGAATGCGTTGGTATTTTTTTCAGACGCTCACTTTAGGTTAGATTATAGTCCTGCCTTTTTTCTTATCTCTTCTGCTTTATTGGTCTGCTCCCATGAAAATTCGGGTTCGGATCTGCCAAAATGACCATATGCGGCTGTTTTAAGGTAGATGGGCCGTAACAGATCGAGGTATTCGATAATAGCGGCAGGGCGCAGATCAAAGACGTCCTTTACGATATCCTCCACTTGTTGTTTGGGAATAGAGCCGGTTCCCATGAGATCGACCATAATGGAGATCGGTTCGGCAACACCGATGGCATAAGCGATTTGAATTTCACATTTTTTGGACAGTCCGGCGGCAACGATGTTTTTGGCAATATGCCGACCCATGTAGGAAGCGCTCCGATCAACTTTCGAGGGATCCTTGCCGGAAAAGCATCCGCCCCCATGACTCCCTTGACCACCATAGGTGTCGACGATAATTTTTCTTCCGGTAACACCGCAGTCGCCCATGGGGCCGCCCACAACAAATTTACCTGTCGGGTTGATGAAATAACGGGTATCACCATCTCGCAGTTCCGCGGGTATGGTCTTTTTGATGACCTCTTCGATAACGGCTTCCCTGAGTTCTTCATAGGATACGTCTGGTTTGTGCTGGGTAGAGACCACCACCGTATCCACCCGCCGGGGGGTGCCGTTGTCATATTCAATGGTGACCTGGGATTTGCCGTCCGGTCTCAGAAAATCAAGGGCGCCACTCTTGCGGGTCTGGGCAAGACGCCTGCATAAGTTGTGTGCAAATATAATCGGCATGGGCATGAGTTCCGGTGTTTCATCGGTGGCAAAACCGAACATCAGACCCTGGTCGCCGGCACCCTGCTCCTTATAAAGTCCTTCACCTGTATTGACACCCTGGGCGATATCGGGGGACTGTCTGTCAATGCTGGTAATGACGGAACAGGTTTGATAGTCAAACCCCATCATCGAAGAGCTGTAGCCGATATCACGAATGGTATCACGGACAATTTGGGGCATGTCCACATAGCATTGAGTGGTGATTTCTCCGGCAATAAAGGCAAGGCCGGTGGTTACGAGTGTTTCACATGCAACCCGGCAGTTTTTGTCTTGGGTCATGATAGCATCCAACACTGCGTCGGATATGGCATCGGCAACCTTGTCCGGGTGCCCTTCCGTTACCGACTCGGATGTAAAATAGAAGTTTTCTTTTTCCATGGGTCGTCTCCTTGGTATTGGTATCGCCGCACGGTTGTCAAGTCCGGCAACGACATTAAATTCATAACCTCTAACAATATGCCAACGGATGGGGAATGTCAATATATAGGTGAGTATGTGCCCATGGAAATGTTGAGATGGGTTCTATGTTGTTCAGGCGTTGATCATTTGACAGACCAGGTTTTCCGCCATGTTTAAATCCATGCGATTCATGTTGAGGACCAGGTGATAGAGACCTGGGTTGTCGTAATCTTTTTTGTGTATTTTTCGGTATAAACTTAAACGGCGCTTATCCTCATTGGTAACGACCTGGTTCGCCTTCTTTGGCGAAAAATGATAGCGGTCGACCAGAAATTT
Organism: Deltaproteobacteria bacterium; assembly: GCA_003647375.1. The sequence continues at coordinate 38,056 of QMMS01000001.1, read as the reverse complement.
CACACGATTTTCAAATTCATCCACCAGAAGAATGTGGAATGCATCCGGATGGTCGTTTAGGATATACTGACTGCCGCGGCCGATAATAACCACATCATTTTCATCGGCCATCTTGGCGATAATCAGGACAAGGTAGTCGAGATAGATTTTTTCGTCCAGATAGCCCCGTTCGTCTTTAAGGATACGATCGATCCATTTCTGGGAAACCATGGAAGAAATGACGCGCGACAACTTGGTGCCGGCTTCCTTTTCAAACGATTCGACCCATTGGGGCGAAACATTTGCTTCTCTGGCAATTTCCTGGATGATTTCTGTGTGCGCAAACGTATATCCGAGTCTGTCTGCAATCATTTTTCCGAGGGTTATTCCCCCGGCGCCGAATTGTCTCGATATAGTGAGGACCGCCATCTATATTACCTCCAAGAGCTGACTATGTTACGGGTGGAATCAGTAATGTGGGGATGATCGTCTTTTCCGCCAGGTATCGGGGTGTACTCCCGATCAGTTTTTCTTTTAGAGACGGGTTTGAGGACGTACCGGTAATGACCATGGTAGCATTGCATTCTTTAGCCGCCGTTACAATTTCCTTGGCCGGAGTTCCAACATACACAGCAGGCGATGCATCTATCCCTTCTGCAATAAGCATATCGCACAGCTCATCGAGTTTCCGGCGAATTTTTTTTCTGGTTTTTTGGACACCCATGGCCGATGATTCTTTCAAACTTTTTGGATCCGCGACGTGGATAATGGTTACTTTTTTAATGACCGGGGCCATGGGTTTTAAATATTCGATTACTTTTTGGCTCGTTTTGGAGAAACAGGTGGCAAAGAGGGGACGTTCAAATGGTTTCTCTACAGATAGGGTGTTGTCGGGTTTGTACTTGTAAACCATCACCGGTGTCTGAGATCGGCGGATGATTTCCAGAATATCCGAGGACGAATATAGCTGTTCGATGCGGCCTTTTTTCTCGTAGCCGACGACGATGAGATCGATATTTTCTTTTTCAACGGCGGTGATCACCTGTTTTACCAGGCTTCCGACAACAATATAGGCCCCGACTTCAAGTCCCCTCTCAAACAGGGTTTCGGCCCAGTTGATAAAGCGGATATTGGCCATTTCCCTCAGGCGGACTTCTTCGATTTTCTGGTATCCTTTCCCTCTTCTCAGGGCGACTTTGTCCCGTTCGATGACATTGAGAAAAACGACATGGTCCAAGGAGACTTTTCTTAAATCCATCAGAGACTCAACTGCATCAAACCAAAGCTCTTCAAACTTGGTAACGAATAAAATTTTACGGACATCCATAATGATGGTTCCTTCTTTACCCCTGTGATTAGAAAAGTCTACTCAAGCAGTAGACCTTTCAGCATGGCAAAACCAAAAATACTAACCGATAATCTTATCCGATAAACTTATTGATTGCGGCTGAAAGCTCTTCGGGTTCAACCGGTTTCTCAAGGTAGATTTCGGGTTCCGGCACACTCTCACCGCCAAACTCGGTCAGGGCCTTCTGTGAACGCAGAAACGTCCTTTTTGCGATGCCGGAGAGAAGAATGACGGGAATATGTTTCAGCGACTTGTCGGTTTTCAAATCTCTAAAGAGCCTGATACCGCTCTGTCTCGGCATGAGCACATCCAGAATAACAAGATCCGGTCGCTCTTCTTTCAGCAGTTTGAGCCCTTCCTCGCCATCTCTTGCTTCTATGGGCGTAAAGCCATTTTCCTCCACCACGGTAACATTGAACAATCTCACATCAGGGTCGTCATCTACGACAAGTACTTTTTTGCTCATGGTAAGGCCTCCCAATGCCTGAATAAATAGTCTGTTGATTTTATAATCACACTTAACCTTCTTTCGGATTAAAGGGCAACTTCATGATAAACGTCGTACCCTGGTTTAAATTGGAAACAACGTCGATACTTCCATGGTGCTCTTCGATGAGCTTTCGGGTTACGAGCAACCCGAGCCCGGTACCTTTGGCTCCCTTTGTGCTAAAAAAGGAAGAAAAAAGTTTTGCTTTGACGCTGTCGGACATACCGGAACCATTATCCGTAATTTCAAAGCGGATGGTTGTTTCTCCTTCGAACGCCGTCAGAACGTGGACTTCATGCTTTTTATCGACATTGTCGTCGAAAGTGCATGCATCAATGGCGTTGGACACCAGATTGAGCAGGCACTGATGGACCGTATTCGGATCCATGCTGACTTCGCCGATGGACGTCGAAAAGTCTTTGACGATGCGAACACCATGGGTGCTTGCCATCTCCATTACGAGTTCGCAGATGTCATCGGCAATATTGTTTGGGAAACAGTCTTGGTACTCGGGTTCTCTTTCTTTGGAATAGGACAGGAGATCCATGACAAGATCGGATGTTTGATCGATGTTGCGCTTGATCATCTGCCAGCCACTAATTAGCTTATCCGTGTTGTTTTTGTCAATGCCGAGATCCACCAGGTAGCGCCCCCCTTTGAAGCCGGCGAGAATATTTTTGATGCCATGGGCCATACCTGCTACCGTCTGGCCTATGGCCCCAAGGCGTTCGGAGTTGATCAGCTCACGCTCGAGTTTTTTAATCTCCGTCTGATCCTGAAAAAAGGCCACACAGCCCATCATCTGATCGTTTTCAAACAACGGTGTTCCTGAATAGTTGACGGGTATCTGCCGGCCGTTTTTTGATCGGATCGCTGCCTCTTTCCACAAGGTGAGGTGGCGTAGTTCAGTGATATTGATTTTATCCTCGATGGATTGAATGACCTCTTGGGGGAACAGGTCTTTTGCATTCAGTTTATCCGGGAGGCTTGGCCGGGTGTAGCCGAAGAGACGTTCGGCTTCCGGATTGAAAAGAACGATATTCCAGTTTGCGTCGGTTGCCACGATGGCATTGTTCGAGTAGCTGATGAGCCTGGACTGGAAATAGGCTTTTCGGCGGAGTTCTTCCTGCAGAAGGGAATTTTCAATGGTAACACCCATCCGGTTGCCGATAAGCTCCAATATCTGCCGGTCTTCAGTGGTGAACTCTTTGATTTCTCTACTGCCTGCCCGGATAACACCAAAAGCCTTTTTTTCCTTGTCCACAAGCGGGATATAGGCCAGAGATTGGAAGCCGTCTTGTTTTAGTACGACGATTTCGTTGTTTTTGACACTGTTGATATCTTCGAAAACTTCAAATTGATTGCTTTGGGCAACCTTGAATACCATGCTCTTGTTGTCCGTGGAATCATATTTCTCACAAAGATCACGATCCTGGCCATGGCTGTATTTGAGGTAGAACCTGCCATCGTCTGCAAGGATAAAAACGCAGATGGAATCAAACGAAAAAATGTCGGTAACTTTCTGCAGTGCGTTGTTGATCCTTCCATCCAGATCCAGCGGTGCACTCAATGTCGCATAGATGGAGCAGAGTGTTGCCAGCTCTTTGTTACGTCTTTCCCGTTCTTCTTCAGCCTTTTTTTCATCGGTGCGATCCAAGATGGTCTCGATGGCGCCGACCATGGTACCATCTGAATCTGTAATGGGAGCAGCCGTGAAAAAAATCCATTTTTTCTCTTCTTCCCCACTACCAAAATATTCTTCGGCCTCATATGCGCCGTCGATCAACTCCGATTTTTTCCACTGGGTACCAAAATGGCGCCAGAACTCTTCTTCACCTGCCTTGTCTAAAATAAGATCCGCCATGGTGGGTCTTTTTTCATCCCAGGAAGGTTTCCAGTGGTGATCGGTACCGATAATCTCGTCCGCAGAGTAACCGGTTAACTTTTCACAGGCTTTGTTCCAGTGTGTTACGATACGATCTTTGTTGATCACAAAGGTGGGTATGGTGCTGCCCTGAATGATCTGGGCCATGGTTTTTTCGCTAGCCTTCAGTTTCTTGGCCCTCAGTTCGAGTTCTGTGTTCTGCCTTTCACGCTCTGTTTCGGCTCTTTTTTCCTCGGTTCTGTCCCATATCGTTTCAATGGCGCCGATGATTTTACCCTCGGGTGATCGGAGTGGGGCGGCTGTGAAAAAGCACCATTTGCCCCCTTTTCCCAGCTTGGGAAAAAAAACCTCGGCTTCGTAAGCCTCTTCAAGAAGCGCGGATTTCTTCCATTTTGTTCCATAAAGGCGCCGGATCTCCCGTTCACTGACCTGGTCTAAAATAACGTCCGCCATGGAGGGGCGCTCTTGATCGTAAAAGGATTTCCATTGGTCCTTGGTATCTACCATCTCCTTGGAGGGTAGGCCAGTGAGATTTTCAAGGGCCTTGTTCCAGTGCGTGATGACATGGTTTATGTCGATGACGAATGTGGGTATGGTGCTGCCCTGGATGATTTGCGACATGATCTGCTGGCTTGCGATTATGGCCCGGGTTTTTTCCGTCAAGGTGATGTTGTTTTGTTTCCGCTCTTCCTGAGTTTTTTTCTCTTCTGTTTTGTCCTGAAGTGTTTCGATGGCGCCAATGGTGATGCCTTGCGCATTCTTTATGGGTGCTGCCGTAAAAAAAAGCCATTTGCCGTCATCACCAAGATGTTCGAAATACTCTTCGGCTTCATAAGCCCCCTCAATGAGGTCCGATTTCTTCCATTTCGCCCCATAGTAGCGCCAGACCTCTTCCTCCTTCACACCGTCTAAGATCAGGTCGGCCATGATGGGTCGCTCTTTTGATCTAAAGGGTTTCCACTGATGGTTGGTGCCAAGGATCTGGTCGGCGGAATAGCCTGTCAGTTTTTCACAAGCTTTGTTCCAATGGGTAACGACATGGTTTTTATTGATCAGGAAGGTGGCGATGGTGCTGCCCTGAATGGCCTGAAACAAGGCTTTTTCACCGGCCACCATTTCTTTTCGGCTTGTCTGTGTGAAGACGTCTTGCTCTTTGGTCAACTGAATGGTCGATTCGTAAAATTGCTCAAAGAGATCTTCAACCTCTGTGTCGTTGTTTCGGGCTTCCCGGAGCTTTTTTAACACCTCTGTTTTTTTGGCATTTATGGACAGTTGCTGCAGTATGGAGCGTGCTTCGAAAGAGTCAACAAACTGAACCCCTGGGGGTTTGTTCAATATGATATCTTCCCCCAGGCCGATATCCTTGGTCAGCTCTATAATCAAATCGAGGTTTTCAAGCTTGAAAAGCTCTTTGTAATCTGTTGTGGTGAAAATCCCCATGTCGCCGGCATAGGCCAGCCCGATGGCTTCCGGGTTCAGATCTGCCACCCCGATGACGTTGGGTTGTTTTGCGCCAAGACCCTCACCGAAAAGGGATTTGAGAAGTGCCAGACAGAATCGACCGCCGCCGACGATGGCAATATGGGCTTTTTCTAATTGGTGTATCATGGATTGCTATGCACCCTTTTTATGGAATCAGCAGAACCGGTAGTTCAGACAGTTCTGCTATCTGATGAGAAACGCCTCCCAGCCAGTATTCCTGAAACCAGTCTTTTCCTGTTTTCCCCATCACAATCATGGAGGCCTTATGGTCTCTTGAAAGTCTGACAAGCTCCTGCACGGTTTTTCCGGCTGAAAGGTGGTGCTCGGCGCTCATGCCGAATTGTTCGATTGTTCGACAGTAGTTTCGGAGCCGCGATTTGCTTTCCTTTTCAATAGAGCTGAGCCTGTCGCTGTCCATTCCTTTGGATAATTTAGCATCGATAACATGCACCACGAGGATGGTTTCTGCGAGTTCCTTAAGCGCTGACATACCTTGCATTGCATTTTCCGATGGTTGCGACCAGTCCGTGGCGAGCATCGGTCGATCAAAAATATGGTCGTTGGTTCGTGTGAGCTGCTCATTTTCCCATTCAAACTGAACCATATATTTGCTCATGAGAACCGGAACCGTACTCCGTCGCAGAATGTCCATGATGTGCGAACCTACGTATACTTTTTCCATCAGGGTTCTTTTTTTTCTGCCGATGACGATCAGGTCGACACCCTCTTCTTCGGCAATGGACAGAATTTCCGCATTCGGTGCGCCGACTTCGATCCTGATCCGGCTCTTTATGCCGTGTTCGGCGATGATTTTTTGCCAGTTCTCAAACCGTATCCGTGCTTCTGTTTTCATTTGGATCTCTGTTTCTTTCAGATAGCCGCCATACGGAACGAAGGAGACCTCATCCCGTGGAATGATATGGGTCAGGATGATCGACTCCAGTCCTACCTTTTTCAATTCCATAATGGTCTTCAAGGAGTTGAGTGCCAGCTCTCTGAAATGTGTGTGAAACAATATCTTTTTGAAAATCATGGACCAACTCCTTTTCAAAAGAAAATAAGGGAGACGATGGCAAATGTGGGAATAAGAAAGATCATGGAATATTTCAATATATAGCCAAAGAAACTCGGCATGGGTGTTCCGGATTCTTCCGCAATCGAACGGACCATGAAATTGGGTGCGTTGCCGATATAGCTGCATGCGCCAAAGAAAACCGCTCCGGTTGAGATGGCTTTTAAATAAATGGCGTTCTCGGTCATCAGCAGGGGCACGGCTTGAGCCTCGGTGAGGCCGGAATAGAAACTCCCCAGTGCCGTGTTGAAAAAGGTGAGATAGGTGGGTGCATTGTCCAGAAAACTGGACAGGGCGCCTGTAATCCAGAAGTAATGATAGGGTTTTTCCACCATGTTGATCAGAAATGCCAAGTCTCCATGGGCACCTGCCTTCAGTATCAGCAGGCACGGTATCATGGTAACAAAAATACCGATAAAGAGAGACGCCACCTCAATGATGGGAAACCAGGTAAACTCATTATCTTCTCTGAGCTTAATGGGGGTCGCTATGAGGGAGGCTATACCCAGCAGGACCAGAATGCCGTCTCGGAGCCAGTCCTGAATTGCCCGGTGAATTCCCAGGATGTTGATTTCTCCCATATCAACCATGCCGCTCATCAGGACGGCGCCCACCACACCACCAAGAAATAGAAAGTTGTAGGTTCCCTCGATCTTAAAGGGTTCTTTTGCTTCTTCCTTGGGAACGGAAACGTCTTCTTTGCGGTAATGATAAGTGTCCAGAAAGAAATAAATGATCAGAAGCAGAACAGACACCATCAGCATGTGGGGCATGATTTTAAACGTCCAGAAGAATGTGACGCCATGGAGATAGCCTAGAAACAAGGGGGGATCGCCCAGGGGCGTGAGAGAGCCGCCGACATTGGCAACCAGGAAAATGAAAAAAACCACCATGAAGGTTCTGTTCTTTCGATAGTTGTTGGCCCTCAGGAACGGGCGTATCAAGAGCATGGCCGCCCCGGTAGTTCCCATCCAGGAAGCCAGGATGACGCCAATAATCAGTATGATGGTATTCACGACCGGTGTCCCCCGCAGGGAGCCCCGCAATAGAATGCCACCTGAAACCGTATAAAGTGACCAGAGGAGGATGATAAACGGCACATAATCTACCAGGATGATATGCAGGATTTCGTATAGTGCGCCCCCTTTAAATACCCATAAAAAGGGGATACCCAGAGCGGCCGCCCAAAAAGCGGAGACCTTACCGAAATGATGGTGCCAGAAATTCGGTATAAGAAGGGGCATAAGGGCGATGGAAAGCAGCATGCATGCAAAAGGGATGCAGCTCCAAAGGGGCAGAATTTCTCCCAGGTTGGCGTGCCCGCTTCCATGTGCCGATGTTTCGGTTGACTGATCAGCAGCAGGGTTGTCTGGGCTCTCGGCTGTATGACCGGCACCGGTGGTGTCAGGTGCGTGGGTTCCGGCGGATACAGGCGCCGACCAAAACAAGGCACAGGACAAGAAAAAAAGGACGGCCATTATTTTTGGGAAACGCATTTACAAGCACCTTTTCTTATAGTACCTTTTTTGAACCGCAACAGCGAGCGACTCTTAATTAGACAGAATTCCTTACGGTCGCTGCGAAGCACTGCCGCACGGCAGAATATTCTTCGCAGCGACTCGACAAGTCTTGCTGCGGGGTTCTTCAAAATGATCTGAAAATCGGTGGATCACCGACTTTCAGGCACATAGGGTATCCATGGTACCGTCATAATTATTAGGCGGAAACGAAATATTGAAAGCACACCCTATACCAAGTTTCAACATATTTCAACGGACGATCCAAAAATTGAAAAAAATAATCATTGCAATTTCAGATGTGTATGTTAACGAAGAAGGCTTGCTTTTTTGTTCCCGGAGCATCTGTATCTTTAAGTGCCGGTGGATTACGTGAACCTTGATTATAAAAAGCATCGTGCCTGGGCAGAAAATCTTTCCGTTGTCTTGCAGATAGGACTGACCATGGCAGGGTGTCTCGGCTTCTGTTTTTTTATCGGCCTGACCCTTGACCGGTGGCTTGGCATTCGAGGGCTGTTTACGGTCGTATTTATTCTTCTGGGGATTGCAGGCGGAGCAAATGTCGTCTATCGTCAGATTATGGATATCGTCGAGCCGAAAAAATAAACCTGAGCTGAACGATTTTTCCCGAAGAGATGTGCCGAGATCTTGATGGAGGAGGGTTGGCAAAAAAGGTAGGAATGGAACCTATTCATCAAATACAGAAGAAATTCGGATCCAGGGCAATGGTCACAGCTGTTATTGCCGGTATGGTTTTCATCCTGGTGGGACAAAAGCCGATTGCCAAGGGCTTGATGCTCGGTTCTATTTTCAGTGTCATCAATTTTATTCTGATGGGTGAGATTTTGCCGATGATCATCTCGACATCCCGTAAAAGATCTGTTTTGTTCTCATTTGTTTCGATGCTGTTCCGGTTTCTGTTGTTATCGACGCCTCTTATCTTGTCGCTGAAACTTTCGAGCTTGAATTTTGTTGCTGCAACTATCGGAATTTTTATGGTGCAGATCATGATCATGGGAGACCATTTCCTCAGGTTAATTTATCCCGAGGGGATGGAACGGACGTAAAAACAGGACTGCTATGGGAGAACTGGGTAGAATACATCAACTGATCATACCGTTTTACGGGCATGACATCACGATAAATCTGGAAGTCATCCTCATGACGTGGATTGTTTTTTTTCTGTTGATCCTTATGGGCTTTTTGTCCACACGCAAGAGGGCCATCTACCCAAGGGCTATGCAGGTCGTTGGAGAACTTTTTATCACCCAGTTTTATCAGATCACCGAAGATGCGCTTGACAAGAAGATGGCAAAAACATATGGGCCTCTGATTTGTGCGCTTTTCATGTTTCTTGTGCTGGCGAACTGGCTTGGTATTATTCCCTATTTGGAGGAGCCCACAAAAGATCTGAATACACCCCTCAGCCTTGGTATCATGGGATTTGTCATTGCCCATGCGGCAGGCATAAAATCGAAAGGTTTTAAAGCTTATGCCAAAGAATACTTTGAGCCGATGTTTTTTATGATGCCGCTGAATGTCATTGGTGAGCTGGCCAAGATTGTTTCCATCTCTTTTCGGCTTTTTGGAAACATCATGGGGGGATCGATCATTATCCTGGTGGTCTCTTACCTCACGTACAGTGTGCTCCTTCCGCCCTTGCTCAACGCATTTTTCGGTCTTTTTGTGGGGACGATACAGGCTTTTGTTTTCACCATGCTGACGGTTGTCTATATTTCGGTCCAGGTAAAGTAGAACATGATTATAGATGTCCATACGATTATCACACTTTCCGCATTCACCGGCGCCGGTGTTGCCATGGGGCTGGGTGCGATTGGTGCAGCCATTGGAGAGGGGTATACGGCCAGTGAAGCAAACACCGCTATTTCCAGGAACCCTGATATCTCCGGCGATATTTTTAAGAATATGCTGGTGGGACAGGCGGTTGCAGAATCTGCATCCATCTTTGCCCTGGTGGTTGCGATATTGATGCTTTTTCTGGATGTCCCGACGGACAACCTGCTAAAGGGAGCTGCCCTGTTTAGTGCAGGGCTTTGTATGGGATTTGGTGCGATAGGTTCGGGTGTGGGCTCTGGCTTTCCAGGCGGTCAGGCATGTTTGGGTATTTCGCGTCAGCCGGCTGCGGCATCCCGCCTGACAACCGGCATGCTGATCGGCTCCGCAGTATGCCAGACGCCCGCCATTTTTTCCATGGTTATCGCATTGATGCTGATATTTATGGATTTCAGCCATCTGCCGCTTGCCCCGACATGGGCGGCTATTATAGGCGCGGGACTGAGCACCGGCCTTGCAGCGATTGGGTCCGGTTACGGCGGAGGACTGGCAGCCGGCGCCAGCTGTGAAGGGATTGCCCGGCAGCCCGAATCGGTGGGTAATGTAACCACCGTAATGCTGGTGGGACAAGCCGTTGCTCAAACACCCTCCATTTTTGGATTGCTGGTCAGTTTTATACTCATTTTCAAATCGTTTCCTGAATCGTACACGTTGCAAGCAGCCATGGCCCTTCTGGGTGCAGGTGTCTGTATGGGATTCGGTGGTATCGGACCGGGTATCGGCAACGGTAAGGCTGCTGAAGGAGCGGTCCGGTGGGTCGCTCGTAATGTGGAGAATGCCGGTGAGCTCATGCGGATTATGCTGGTGGGACAGGCGGTTTCTCAATCGACAGCCATCTATGCCATGGTGGTGTCGCTTGTGTTAATATTTGTAGTTTAGATTTAATGGCATCGTAAAAGATCCAATTTCTGCGTTGCGCTACATTTCGCTGTTGCTTCGACGTACATACAGTACGCCTCAGCAACACGAAAATCGCGTCGCCTTGAACTTGAATCTTTTACGAAGCCATGGATTGATAGCCTTTTTATAAGGCGTTTAGTTGAACATAATGTTTAAAGGGTAATTGGTGAAATTTAATAGCGGCGAAGCCGCGACAAATAAAATCGTATAACGATTTTATTAAGGAGGTAAGACAATGGCTATTGAAGGTGTTGATATTGTAAAAGCCGCGGCTTTTTTAGGTGCAGGCCTCTCCATGGGTCTCGGTGCCATCGGCCCGGGTGTGGGAGAGGGAATGGTGGCTGCCAAGGCGTGTGAAGCCATCGGGAAAAATCCGCGAGAGGCGGGACTGCTGACCCGGACCATGCTGGTGGGACAGGCCGTATCTGAGTCCACCGGCATCTATTCCCTGGTCATAGCATTGCTGTTGTTGTTTGTGGTTTAGGCAGCACGTTTCATAAGTGGTTTTATAATTTAATAAATCATCCTATGCAGATTATAAGTAACATAGCGCTCATCAGTATCAACGAGACCCTGGTGGTCCAGCTGATCTCTTTTTTGATATTTCTTTTCATTATCAACCGGGTCATGATACGTCCGCTACGGGCTACCATGGCAGAAAGAGATAACTACATTCAAATGGTCCGGGAGGATATTCTCGATTCAAAGAAGGAACTCGAGGAGATCATCGATGAATCACACCAGGAGGAAAAAGAGATACGGCAGGCGGCCCTCCAGATAACTGCCGAGATGGAAAGCCTTGGGAATCATGAAGCCCAAGACATCATGGGCGTGGCAAGAAAAGAAATTGCCGCCGTGAAAAAACAAACACAGGATGAAATTGAGCGTCTCCTTGCAGAAGCCATGACGTCTGTACGAAAAGAAGCCGAAACACTTTCGGTGTCCATCATGGAAAAGATCCTGGATCGGAAGGTATCACCTTGATACGAGCGGCTTTTAAAAATTGGAAAAACATTGCCGGGTGGATGTTTTTTATGGTCATGTTGGCGACAGCCACAGAGGCCCTGGGTGCAGAAGCATCGGTCAACTGGCGTCCGACCTATGACATTGTGATGCGTTGGCTCAACTTTGGGATACTGATCGTGCTCTTTTTCAGGTATGCCCGTAAACCGTTGGCCGCTTTTTTAAACGGAAAATCCAGGCAGATCGAAGAGAACATCAAAAGGTTCGAAAAGGAAAAAGAAGCGATCAAGACACGTGTCAACGAACTGTTGAAGGAGCGGAAAGAGGGTTACGAGCACCTGCAAAGGATAAGGGAAAACTCCATATCCCGGGGCAAACTGAAAAAACAGAAAATCATCGATGACGCCAAAAAGGAGAGTCATCTGTTATTGGAAAATGCCAAACAGAAAATTGAGTATGAGATAATGTCTGCGCGCGAAAAGCTGCAAATTGAAATAGTTGACCAGTCCATTGATCTGGCCATGCAAAAACTTCCCCAACTGATGACCGATCAGGATACACAAAATAGCCTGAAGACGTATCTTGAAGGGATTCATTCCCTGAGCAAATCCTGACCCCCCACCCCTGCCGGCTATGGTTAAATGAGATGCCGGTTATCTGCTTCACAAAAAACCATTACATCATGTGGGATTTTCATTTTCTCTGTGCGGATTTGAGCACGCGACGAGTATGACGAGCGATCATCAATTCTTCGTTGGTTGGGATGACCCACACCGAGACCCGGCTTGAGTCGCTGCTGATACGCTGAAGGCCTTCCGCGTTGGCCTCTTCATCGATGTCGACACCGAGCCAAGTGGCATCGCGACAAACTTGGCTGCGGATGATCGGTGCGTTTTCACCGATCCCAGCCGTGAATACAATGGCGTCCAGTCCATCGAGGGCGGCCGCCAATGAGCCAAGCTCGCGACGGATTCGGTAAGTGAAATAGTCGATGGCCAGTTTGGCCGCTGGTTCCTCGCTCGTCAGCAGCGTGCGCATATCGCTGGAAATACCGGATATGCCGAGCAGTCCCGACCGATTGTATAGAAGCCTTTCAATCGCACGGGCGTCCATTCCCAGCTGATCCATGAGATACAGGACAACGCCGGGATCGAGAGAGCCGCAGCGGGTGCCCATAGGCAGTCCTTCGACCGCCGTAAATCCCATGGTGGTGGCGAGGCTGCGCCCTGCTTCGACGGCGCACATGCTCACCCCGTTACCCAGATGCAGTACAATGGTCTTTTCGTTTGCGGCCGTGGCATCGATTTCAGGAAGAATAGATGCAATGTACTCGTAAGACAATCCATGGAATCCATAACGCATGACCCCTGCCTCCCGCAGGTCGGATGGCAGGGCAAACATCTGTGCGACGGAAGGTTGGGTGCGGTGAAAAGAAGTGTCGAAACAGGCCACTTGGGGCAGCTCGGGGTCGATCTCCACGACGCGACGAATCGGGGCGAGATTGTGCGGCTGATGAAGAGGGGCCAACGGGATGAAATTCTCCAATGTCGCAAGCACCTGCGCATCCACGCGGACCGGTTGGTTGTAGACCGGGCCGCCATGCACCACGCGGTGCCCGACGCCCACAATGCGATATTCCGCTAGTTCCGAACGCAAATGGTTGATAAGATGATCGAGCGCCTCCGTGTGTCCCACCTTGGCGTTCTCCGGCCATGCCTTTTCCACTTTTACCGATCCATCGGGCGCCTTGGATATGAAACGAGCAGCAGTGTAAAGCCCTTCGATCTGCCCGCGAACGCTCGGCTCCAGGTCTTCACCGCATTCGACAAACGCCGAAAACTTGATACTCGAAGATCCTGTGTTGAGCACGACAATGGCATTGGGCATAATCATCTCTTTTCTGTGGCGCCGGCTTTCAATCACGCGATGGTTATCGCGGTGTCGATTTCGACTCCTCCGGAAATACTATCCTTTCTCCGACTGCGCTTGAATGGCTGTGATCGCGACCGTATTGACGATATCCGGTATAGTACACCCGCGACTTAGGTCATTGACCGGGCAAATGAGTCCTTGTAGAACGGGACCGATGGCTAGTGCACCCGATGATCTTTGAACCGCCTTGTAGGTATTATTGCCCGTGTTGAGGTCTGGAAAGATAAATACGGTGGCCTTTCCCGCCACACTGCTTTCGGGCAATTTTGTCTGCGCCACACCGAGATCGATGGCCGCATCATACTGGATGGGCCCTTCAATGTTGAGCCCGGAAAAGGATTCTTTCGCCATTTCCCGGGCAATCTGGGTGGCTTTACGGACTTTTTCCACTTCCGCACCCTGGCCGGACTCTCCAGTCGAATAGGACAGCATGGCAACAACGGGCTCAACCCCAAAATCCAGTGCTGTTCTTGCAGAGCTTATGGCGATTTCAGCCAGCTGATGAGCATCCGGATCCGGATTCACGGCGCAGTCTCCGTAGACAAGGACTCTATTCCCCAGGCACATGAAGAACACGCTCGATACGACGGAAAATCCAGGCTTGGTCCTTATGATCTCAAAGGCAGGGCGAATCGTGGCCGCGGTGCTATGGACCGAGCCGGACACCATACCGTCAGCCATCCCCTTATGGACAAGCATGGTTCCGAAATAATTTACATCAGACATGACATCCCGCGCATTATCCTCAGTGATGCCCTTGTGCTTCCGGAGTTCGTAGTAGGTCCACGTGTAATCTTCGAGAACCTCCGATGTCGCCGGCTCGACAATGTTCACATCGTTCAATCGAAGTCCCAGCATGGAAATCTTATCCCTGATCACATGCTCCTTGCCAAGGAGGGTAATGTCTGCCACCTCCCTCCGAAGCAGAATTTCGCAGGCTCGCAGAATCCTTTCTTCTTCGCCCTCCGGGAGCACAATGTGTTGTTTTTTTGCCTTGGCCTTCTGTATAAGCTCGAATTCGAACATCTTAGGCGTTACGATCTTGGCTCGAGTCGTGACAACCTTTTCACCCAATTCATCAACATTCACATTTTTCTCAAACGCGGCAAGTGCTCTGGTGATTTTACGATCATTGTCCGGTGAAATGGCGACGTGGATCTTGTCGGCAATCGTAGCGGTTGGAAATGTGTCCTCGCCCACGCTTAAAATGGGCATCGTTTGTGGGTAACGTTTGATCAAATCCAAGATGGGCTCATGGGGTTTCAATCCGCCTGTCAGTAAGATTCCGGCGATATTTTCCAAGGAATATGCAGAGATCACGGCGAGACAGCCCGCGATGATATCCGCTCGATCTCCGGGCGTAATGATCAGGGACCCCCTGCCGATTCTGGGCAGAAAATTCTGAAGCTGCATGGCCGCTACCGTAAACCCGTAAACAAGGCGAGTGAGCTCCTCCTGGCCGTACAGCACCTCTGCGCCCAGGGCCGTCGCTATCTCCCCCACAGTGGGTCTTGCGAGTGAACCTTCCTCGGGTATGGCATAGATCAACTGATTTCGGGTCAAGTCTTTCTTTTTAAGCCCATTGATTATCTTATTACCATCCCTTGGATCCACACGGTTAACGATGGTGGCGATGGTTTGACACTGCCTGCTATTGAGTGAGTCCAGCGCCAATTCTGTGGATCGAATCGTCTGATCGACGCTCTTGGATTTTGCGTTGGCTACGAGAAGTACAGGTGAGCCAAGGTCCCTGCTGATCTGGGCATTGATATCCAATTCAAAAGCGGTGGTGGAACTTGCAAAGTCGGTGCCTTCACACAGGATAAAATCGCTTTTTTCCTCCATCGCATTAAATTTTTTTATGATTCCTTCAAAGATTTCATCCGCCTTGCCTGCAGAGAATAATTCACCCGCCTCTGCTGCAGTGTAGCCGTACATCTGCTCATAAGGGATATCCAGGGAGAAGTAGGAGGAAATCAGGTGAATATCTGCATCGACAGCATCGGGGCTCTCACCGGGATCAATGATGGGACGGAAATACCCGACTCGATCAGTCCAACGCAACAACATCTCCATTACACCAAGAGAAGTGAAGGACTTGCCGCTTCTGGATTCAGTCGAGGTAATGTAAAGACTGTTTGACATCGTGGGATTTCGCCCTTTCTTTTTGGCCATCATAATCTTTTTTCTGTTTGTTAGAGGAGGTATTGTGCCACCCGCGGTATTGTTCAGATATAATACATTTTACATTTTCACCAGCAATTGCCAAGTAATAATTTAATTGTTGCAGCTATATGTAAGTAACAAACCTCCTGTTGTCACGACCAAATAACTATGGCCTAAGATGAGCGTTTCATAATTTTAAGAATATAAGATTTAGAAATAATTTCAAAGGATTTGCATCTGCAATTAATTCTTTATGTGGTCGAAGTTGTTTCGAAGTATGCCCGTCGTCTCAACTCCGCAAATCTTTTTCACGGCTGAGCAAAGTGTATTGGAATGAGAACATAGTTTGGTCACCGGGTTACTTCGTGAGCAGCGTAGCAGTCCAATAGTGGCCTTAAGGTTATGGATTGACTTGGCAGAGATGGCAGGCGGCGGAGTGAGCCTGGCCCAGATTTACTGTAACTGGTTCCACCGTCTCACATATCTTTCCAACTTTCACCGGACAGCGGGTATGGAAGGAACAACCCGTAGGCAGGTCCAAGGGGCTGGGGATGTCTCCCTCCAATATCTGCTCATCATCATCGTTTTGGGGCTCTGGGCTAGGCACTGCAGAGAGCAGGAACTTGGTGTAAGGGTGGGCAGGAGTATCAAAAAGCCGGTCCACCGGCCCTTCTTCCACGATTTGGCCCAAGTACATAACAGCCACCCGGTCACATACATAGCGAATTACTGCCAGATTGTGAGAGATGAACAGATAGGTAAGGGATAGCTGATTCTGCAATTCTTCCAACAAGTTGAGAGTGAGAGCCTGCACCGATACGTCCAAAGCGCTGGTTGGTTCGTCCAGCATGAGTAGCTTGGGGCGCAGAGCCAAGGCCCGGGCAATGCCGACCCTTTGTTTTTGCCCGCCGCTAAGCTCGTGGGGAAACCGGTACATATGTTCCCGGCCCAAACCGACCAGCTCCAAAAGCTCTTGTACCCGGGAGGCCAATTCCCTGCCAGTTAACTGATCAAAGATCATCAGCGGTTCGCCCACGCTTTTCAGGATGGTTTTGCGGGGGTTGAGTGATGAGTGGGGGTCTTGGAACACCATCTGCATATGTTGGCGCATCTGGCGAAGCTCTTCATCGTTCATGCTTGTCAGGTTCTTACCATTAAAATAGATTTTGCCACTGGTAGGTTTCAGCAAGTGGAGCACTGCACGGGCCAGGGTGGTTTTTCCCGAACCCGACTCACCCACCACGCCATAGCTGTCCCCAGCTTCCAAAGTGAAGCTAACCTTGCGCACCGCCTTGACAACATTGGTAGTTCGCTGCAAGAGTCCTTTCTTGATCGGGAAATGCATGCTCAAATCTTTTACATCCAAAATATTCATGGCTATTTGACCTTAAACTCAGGCATCGGCGGGCCTGCAGGCTGGATAAAGGTGACAAGCGAAACTGTGGCCTGGCTCCACCTGGGCCAAAACCGGTTTGACCTTTTGGCAAAGCTCCATTGCCTCGGTGCAGCGGGGTGCAAAGCGGCATCCCTGCGGCGGTGTGATGAAGCTGGGTATGCTGCCCGCGATGCCCTCCAGGGTTGCATCGCGCTTTTTTAGCTTGGGAATGGAGTTCAATAACCCCTTGCTGTAAGGGTGTAGCGGGCTATTGAAAATATTTTCTATGCTTGAGGTTTCCACCACATTGCCCGCGTACATCACAGCCACCCTCTTGCAGAGCTTGGCCACCACTCCCAGGTCATGGCTGATGAGCAAGATGGAGAGATGCAAACGGTTCACCAGGCCCTTTAAGAGCCTGAGAATCTGGGCCTGGATGGTGACATCCAAGGCGGTGGTGGGCTCGTCCGCGATGAGCAGTTCCGGATCGCCGGAAAGAGCCATGGCGATGAGCACCCTTTGGCGCATGCCTCCGCTGAACTCGTGAGGATATTCCCCGATGCGCTGCGCGGGACTGGGGATCTGCACCGACTCCAGCAGCTCCACCGCCTTATCCCTGGCCTGCTTTTTGTTCAGTGGCTTTTTGTTTTGTTTGGAATGACGGATAATTACATCAGTCATCTGCTTTTCAATGCTGAAGACTGGATTCAGATAGGTCATGGGATCCTGGAATATCATAGCGATGCGGGTTCCGCGAACCGCCCCGATCTCCTTTTGGTTTTTGGTCAGCAGATCCTCGCCTTTGAAAAGTATCTGTCCTCCCACGATGCGGGCGGGTGGCGTGGGCAAAAGCCCCAATATTGCCTTGGCGGTAATGGACTTCCCGCAGCCCGTCTCGCCCACCACCCCCAGGGTATCACCACGTTCCAGACTCAGGGATACCCCGTCCAGCACCTTAGCAGTGCCCTCAAAAGTATCAAAATGAAGGGCAAGGTCCTTTATTTCCAAAATGTTTTGTTGGTTTTGCGCGTTCATGGGAATTATCCTCTGCTCTGGGGGTCAAGGATATCCCTGAGACCGTCACCCAAAAGATTGAAGCCCAGGACCGTAGTGAAGATGGCCAGGCCTGGAAAGGTGGCATACCACCACCAGTCAGGCAAAAAATTGCGCCCCTCGCTGATCATCACGCCCCACTCGGGCAGAGGCGGCTGCGCACCCAGACCGATGAAGCCCAAGCCGGCTGCGGCCAATATGGCCATACCGATATCCATGGATGCCTTCACGATGATAACCGAAGAGCAGTTGGGCAGGATATGGCTGAAGATTATGCGGCCCTTCTGGGCGCCCACCGCCCTGGCCGCCTCCACAAAACTCTCCTCGCGCACCGCCAGGGTGCGACCCTGCACCAGGCGTACATACCCTGGCCACCAAACCACAGATAGGGCTATGATACAGTTGACCATACCTGGCCCCATTGCGCCCACCACGGCAAGAGCAAACACCCTGCCCGGAATGGAGAGAAACATATCAGTTACTCGCATGATGGTCTCCCCTAACCAGCCGCCCACATATCCGGCGGTTATACCCAGAGGCACGCCAATGCCCATTGCCACAAGAATGATGATGAGCCCGATCTGCATCGAGATGCGGGTACCCATCACTACCCGGGTGAAAATGTCGCGGCCCAGATCATCAGTGCCGAAAAAATGGGTTGCGTTGGGGGCTATGAGCTTGCGCTCAATATGCACCGTGCCGGTGGCATCTTCTGGAAACGGCACTATCATGGGGCCGATCAGCACCGTGAGCAGGAAAACCCCCACGATGACCGCGCCCAGCATGGAGGTAGGGCTTTTGCGGAACAGGTACCAGGATAGCCTGATATCCCGGATGGAGCTTTCCCTTTTTTCTTTCCACTGCGTCCAGGCGCTTTGTGAAACAGACCCGGCGTCTGGGCCGGTTGCGTTCAGAATTCGTTTGATAGTCATTTACCAGTCTTCTTTATTCGTAGCGAACCCGGGGATCCAATAAGCCGTATATGAGGTCGACGATCAATGTGGCAACCATGAAGCTCAGCCCGATGGCCAAAGTCGCACCCATGATGGGCTGAAAATCCGAATATACCGCGGATTGAACCGCGTAGTTTCCCAATCCGGGCCAGTCAAACACTGTTTCGACCAAAATGGTTCCACCCAGCATCCAGCCAAACCTAAGCCCTATCATGGTGGCGGTGGGAATCATGGCATTTTTCAGTGCGTATTGGCCGACAATACGGGTCTGGGATATGCCATGGGCCCTGGCGCTGGTAATAAAATCACGCTTGAGCACCTCCAGCATGTCGGACCGGTTCACCCGGATAATACTGGCTAACGCAGGGAAGGAAAGCACCACCGCAGGCAGGAAAATATGGCTAAGGGCGTCTTTAAATGTGGACCATTGCCCAGCTAAAAGGCTGTCTATCAGATAGAAATGGGTCACAGAGGGCGGAGGCACGGTTAGCATGCCTAATCGTCCGCCGGTGGGGAACAGGTCAAAATATAGGGAAAATATGAGCTGCAACATAAGCCCCAGCCAAAACATGGGCACCGCCAGCCCGGAGACCGAAACCAAACGGGCCAGGTGGTCGATCATACTGTCTTTTTTCACCGCGCAGATCACCCCTAAGGGAATACCCAAAAGCACAGCCATGATCAGCGAAAAGATCGTGAGCTCCAAAGTGGCCGGAAAATAGCGGACCAGGTCGTGGGCTACCATATGTTGGGTGCGGATGGATTTGCCCAGATTGCCGGTAAAAATGCCTTTTATATATTCGGCATATTGCACATATAGCGGTTCGTTCAGCCCAAATTCTTCCCGTAATGTTTCCACCATCTCCTGGGTGGCGTCTTCCCCTGCCGCAGCGCGTGCGGGGTCACCAGGTGCAACCCGGGCCACCAAAAAAGTTATAGTGATTAGCCCAAGCAGGGTAAGCAAAATGAGCAGCAGCCTTTTAATAATGTATTGTCTCACGACATGGCGCCCTGCTGGCTTTAAGTAACGCCGGGCGGTAAATATGCCCGGCGTTATGGGGTTTGATATACTTTGGGTTACTTTTCGATGTAAATCGGATAGAGATCCACTTCGGCGGTAAGGCGCAATGGGCAGAAGCTAAAGCCCTTCACCCAGCTGCGCATGGCGAACTGACGGTCAGGCAGCATGATGAAGATTTCGGGGGCATCATCCATAATCATATGCTGGATCTTCTCGTACAGGGGGGCACGCTTTTCCCAGTCGGAAATACTGCGAGCCTCATCAATCAGCTTCCACACCTCGGGGTTATTATAGTACGAGGTTCCATAATAACGTCCCCAGGATTCCTTATGATACTGATAGGCCACCGCGTCGGGGTCGTTAAACTTGGGGGTGGTAAAGATAGCCATGAGGGCCGGGCTGGTTTCCACTTTGGCACCACGGGCGACCATGTTGGGCCAGGTGAGCGGAACCATTTTGATCTTGATGCCGATCTTGGCTAAATTGTCCATGAGCACAAGGCCGACATTCTTTTCGGAAGCCAGGCCCTGCACGTACACATACTCAAGCTCGAACCCGCCGTCAGGGTAGCCGGCTTTCTTCATAAACTCCTTGGCCTTGGCCAGATCCAGGCGATAGGCTTTGGTGGCGACGTGACCCTTGATGCCGTTAGGGAAGGGACTGTCTTCCAGAGTTGCCTTGCCGTTTAAAGTTTTCAGCATTGCGTCGTAGTCGACGGCGTAGTTGATAGCCTTGCGGATGTTGATATCCTTGGTGTATCCCTTCTGGGTATTCATCTTAAGAGCTAAAGTGGTAACGCCGGGGTCACTGGTAACGGTGATACCCTTGTATTTTTCCAAAAGGTCATAATCGTCGGCACTCAGGGACGAAGCGATATCCAGCTGGCCTTTTTGCAGGCCGATCTTCAAGGAGTTGTTCTCGCGAATTAACTTAAAGATGATGCTGTCCGGATGTTTGGCAGAAGGCCATCCCTTCCAATAATCCGACACCGCGACCATTTCATACAGCACGCCGTGCTGCCAACGACCCTTTTTATAGGGGCCGCTACCAGCTTCGTTATCCTTGAGCCAGGCCTGGCCAAGGTCGCCGTCCTTTTCATGGGCCATGACCTGCTTTTGGTTCATGACATAAAACCAGGGCAGAACGGAGATGAAGGGGGCATAGGGAGTTTTCAGTTGGAACTTGATGGTGTAGTCATCTACCACGGTGATGTCCTTGACGTCCAATACGGCGCTGAGCATCCAAGCGGGGCCCTTATTCAGTTTCAGGGTGCGTTCAATGGACCACTTCACATCATTAGCGGTGACTGGATCGCCATTGTGGAATTTGGCGTTTTTCACCATCTTGACAGTCCAGGCTTTGGCATCGGCGCTGGCTTCATAGCCGGTGGCCAGCCAGGGCTCTATCTTGGCCGACTTGCCGACATATTTGAACAACCCGTCATAAAAAACTTGCTGAATCATGCGGCGGGAGTAGTCGGTTTTGTGACTGGGATCGATATCATCCGCAGCCTGACGCCCGCCGATTACAAACAATGTTTTGCCGTCCACAATTTCCACAGCATTAGCCACTCCGCCAAATCCCCACATGGTGTACAGCAAGGAGGCCAATCCGATTACCAATAATCTCTTTCTCATAAGATCCCATCCTTCCTTTTTATGGTGAAAGTACTCGCGCCGGCGATATTCCGGCGCCGAAACTAAACCTGACCCCTGCATGAGAAGGGCTGTCAGGGTATCTGTCTACTGATCGGACATGGCTTGGCCACAGAGCAGTTCCGCCATGGTGCGGCCCACGATGGAATTGGCCACAAGCGATGGCGTATTCAATACTTCAGCCATGATTCTTCTATGCTCTTCATTGTAGCCCATGCAGTGCAGCACCACGAGATCAGGTTTATGGGCCGCCATTTTTTTGGCTGCTTCCTTTAAATGAGAGGCATCCTGATACGGACTGGCGTTTACTACCGCCACCTTGGGTGTGATGTGCTTTAAATTGGCCGCCATTTCTTGGGCTTGCTCGGCCAGTGGTACAAAGATACCCAGGGTGCGCTCCGGGCCCAGCACTGCTTCCAAGGCATGGTCCACGATTCTTTGGGACTTTAGGACCAGGGCCTGGGATTCAAACCGGGGAAAATGACCCGTGCAGAGCAGCAAGATCAGATCGACTCCCTGCTGATTCAATTGGGTTATGCACTTTTGCAATAGGGGCACTGTTTTGTAGTGGGAGATGATGATCTCCGAGCCATTGGCCAGCCGAGTGGCCAATCTGCTTTCACCCGGAGCCGGAGCCATATCCTTTAGCTCTTCAGCTGTCATTCCATCCAGGGCGCCTAACTCCAAAATTTCCACCCCATCACCGAGCATGGCGACTATCTGGGGGGTGTTGTCGGTACGCGGAGCTTGACCCACCGTGACGATTCCCAAGCGAGGCATTATTCACTACCCCCAGTGCGCAGGTGGTCCATGGATCCGTAAAGTTTTTGCAGCAGGGCATACTGCTCTTGGTCATAGAACGAACAATTGCCCGCAGTGAAGCTCTTGGCAACCTCCACGCAAAACCGGGTGGCAAGCTCCAGGCTTAGGGGCATGGCGGCTCCGGTGGCGCATCCGGCCACAGGGCTTTTTGCCGTGATGGCGACGCCCACTACTGGGCACTGGGCCAGCACTGAGGGCTGCATGATGCTGTTTAAATGGTAGACGCCATTGCCATAAGGGGTGATGTCCTGGGTAGTGATGGGAAAGACCACCGGATGATCGGCAGTCACCGACTCTTGGATCCGCAGCAGATCTTCACTGGTGCGCAGAATATACATGCCATGCACTGTGGGGCTGATGGCGAAGCCGGTGTGGTTGACCACCCGGTTGCCTTTGGTGGCATCCACCGATAAGATGGCGTCCATCTGAGGATCTATCTCGGCTTTTATCTGCTCAAAGATTCCAACATGGCTGCCCATGAAGGGCGTGGGCTCGTGAGGCTGGGTGGGGGCATCCGGGCAGATGTGGGTTGAGATGATCACATCGCCAGGGCAGATATCGCCCCGAGTGCGCATCCTGGCCAGCTTCAACGCGGCTGCCATGCTGACAAAGGCCCCGTCCCCATCGGAGACTAGGCCCATGGCCTCTGGCCTCGCACCCAATCCGCCCAAGGTGCCAAGGATGCCCAAAGTGGGTGCGCTGCCGCCCGCGGTTTTGCCCAGGACGCCAGGCACCAGAATATGTACGACGTCAGTCTTGCCATTTTCGCCATGCAGAGTTTCGATTTCAATGTCAGGGATATCCAGGCCGTTGAATAGCTCATCCAGCGAATTTCCGCAGGCCTTTGGATTGTCCATCAGATCGCATATTTCAATTATCTCTTTTAGCAGCATATTGTCTCTTGCCTATAAAAAGTTGAATGTGACCGGTCCAATGTATCACTCTCTTTTTTGAGGTGTTCTATTTTGCAATGCTTATTTTTAAGCCTAATCCTAATTATATGTCAATAAATTTATCAATAAAATAATAATACGCAAAATTTAATGATTAAGTTGACATATAATGCATTTTGATTCATTGTTTTATGGAAGCTAAGAATATTTCAATCCATATTATGCTTAAAAATATCTACCAGAAATATTGGGATCTCCACAAACGAAATTGAGGATCAATTAGGAATTGTGAACTATGGAAGTGATGGCAGCTATTAAGAAACGGCGTAGCGTACGCAAGTTCTCAGGAGATCCTGTAAGTCGGGATCAGCTTATGCAACTCTTGGAGGCCGCGGTGTGGGCCCCTTCCGGCGGCAACCGCCAGACCTGGCGTTTTGTGGTGGCCAGTGAACCTGCCAGCGTGCAGAAGGTCAAGATGGTCAGCCCCGGAATGAGCGGCAAGCCTGCGGCCGTGATCGCCATTGCCCATGATATGAACTTGGTGGAGCGCAAGGAAGGGAACATGAGACCGGATTCCATAGCTAAGATGGACTCGGCCATGGCCGCGCAGAACATCATGCTTGCCGCTAAGGCTATGGGCCTTGGTAGTTGCGTTATCGCCTCATTTCATGCTCAGGGCGTGGCCAAGGTGTTGAACCTTCCCAAGGGTTGGCAGCCTCACTTACTGGTGAGCCTGGGGCTCCCCGGCAAAGACCCCAAGCCCCCAGCCCGCAAGTTCGAGGAAATCATCTGGTGGGAGAAATATGATGGATAAAGCCGCCCTGGAACAAAGTATTTTTCAGCTTACCGTGGCCTCCCTTACCGCAGCCAGCAACCTGGTGGAAGAGCCGTCCTCCTACGGGGCCTTGCGCGTGATGGGCATGGTTAGAGAACTGGTGGAAATCCTGGACAAGCATGATCTGTCCAGCCCCCGGTTGCAGGACATCAAGGCTCGTATAATCGAATCGGCGGAAGGGAGCATGCTCAGCGATGAGGAGCGGAAGGCGTTTTTGGATGGACTCGTAATGCATTGCTTGGACTTGCTGGATTAACAAACCGGTTCCGCAATTTCAGCGAATACTGCGACGCCATTGAAAGTGTAGAAGCTCATTTGGCTGCCGGAGGCACTTCCCTCTTGAGCCAATCTTTATCCTTAATAATGGATAACGCAGTAAGGCACGTTTGATCGCTTGTTCTACAGGAGGCAGGCTTTTTTCTAAAGAAGTTTACAACATGTGGAGGGCCGTTTAGCGGCTTCTTTCAATAGTAGAGGCAGAGGGAATACACATGGCCAACACCAAAAAAAACCGCACCTCCTTGATGGATGCAATCAACATCGAAATTATCCGCCATTTGTCCAATGGCAGGAAGACCTTCAAGGAAATCGCCAAAAACCTGGGCGTTGCCGAGAACACAGTGAGGTCCCGGGTAAACAAGCTCCTCGACCAGGGTGTATTGCGCATCGCGGCCATAGTAAATCCCTCTGCCATGCCGGGACACTACACTTGCTATTTCGGCCTCAATACGATGCCTGATCAAGCCGCCCGTATCGCTCGCCAGCTCAAGGACTTAAAGGGAGTCATCTCTGCAGTCTGCGTCACCGGGCGTTTTGATGTGATGTGTCTGATTCTTTTCAACCAGGACTACACGATGGATCAATTCATGTTCGAAGAATTGCCCAAAATTCATAGTGTGACCAAAGTGGAACAATTCCAAATATATAAAACTTACAACCATCGCTGCCGTTATATATTGTGATTCAGTTATCCGATTGCCACAGGGTAAACGGGTTGACGGTTATTGCCGCACCGCTGTGCGATCAAAAGGAGTAAATTGATATGGATATTAAAAAATTAAAACTGGCAGACGGCGAGGCCGCCGTATTAGGCGGGGCCGTGTTGGGCGGCGGCGGCGGCGGCTCCATTGAAGGTGGAATGCACAATGCCGGTTTGGCTGTTAACCTGGGCACTCCTACCTTAATAGCCCTTGATCAATTGGATGACGATGATCTGGTCATCACCGCATCGGCGGTAGGTGCGCCGGCAGCCAAGGAAAAAATGGTCAGACCGGTGGATCACATCCGGGCCCTGGAGCTTTTTCAAGAGCGGAATTCCAATAAGCTGGCCGGCATTATTTGCAATGAGAACGGCGCAGGCAGCGGAGTGAATGGCTGGATCGAATCCGCAGCCACCGGGCTACCGGTGGTGGACGCCCCCAACAACGGACGGGCCCACCCCACCGGGCTCATGGGCGCGATGGGGCTGCACCGGGTGAAGGACTATGTTTCCAGCCAGACCGGGGTTGGAGGAAATCCTGAACTGGGCCGCTACCTGGAGGTTGCTGCAAAGGGCTCCTTACAGTACACCGCAAATATGATCCGGCACGCCGCAGTGGAGGCAGGCGGTCTGGTGGCGGTTATGCGCGACCCGGTAAGCGCCGCATACTTGCGTGAAAATGCGGCGATTGGCGCGGTGGAGCATGCCATGAGCATTGGCAAGGCTATGATGGCTTCCCGGGCTCAAGGAGCCGAGGCTATTATCCAGGCTGTGCTGGGTGAGTTGCAAGGCGAAATCATCTGCCAAGGCCGCATTGATCAGATCAACCTGGCCACCGTTGGCGGTTACGATGTTGGCGAGCTCACGGTTATTGGCGATGAAAAGATGGAGCTCACTTTCTGGAATGAGTTCATGACCTTGGAATACCAGGCTGAACGCCGGGCCAGCTTCCCGGATCTGATTACACTACTATCCTTGGAGACCGGAATTCCGGTTTCATCAGCCCAGGCCGAAGTAGGCCAGGAAGTGGCAGTGCTGTTTGCCCCCCGCGAAAACCTGATCCTGGGACGCGGAGTGCTGCTGCCCGAGACCATCGCCGAGGCGGAGACTGCAGTGGGTAAAAAACTGTGGCTTGAATAAAGCGGAGATTGAAGATATCCTTGAGTTCCATCATTTGCTATAATCGGCAGAATATCTAACCTTTCACCTCCTCGCAGCACAGAGTTCAGAAAATTGTGTACTCCCCATCTCGCATAAGTTCGAGGGAACTGCCGTCAGGGTAGATCAGATTGACGGCATCCACATGGATACGGGGTGCTGTCTCGGGAATATAGATACGATCGATATGCACAACGGCCTCGGGGCTGGAGAAGTCTTTGACGCCCACGGCACCACCAAAGTGGTCCGAGCGGCCAAAAGCAATGTGCAACCCCAGCTTTTCATCTAGCAAGGTCACGCCTATGGGGGTGAGTCCGAAATCTTTTAGGACCCCGAAGCCCAGTTCCGAGATGTTGGCATAGGCCGGTTCGTCTTTAATGCGTTGCGCCTCTGCTTCGGAATGGGCGCCCTGGCTGAGAATTTCAACAGCTTTGTTTTTCTCGATGCGATAGAACACCACTTCGTCACCCAATTGAACCGGCATGACACCACTGGATTGGGAGGTATCTTGCAACTCGCCCTCATAAGGGACGATATAGCACTCGCCCGAGGGTAGGTTGCCGGCAACGCCCATCTGGGGGAAACGACCGCCCGAGGCGTGCCCTTCCCGGTGACGCAGGTCGAAGTGAATATCGCATCTCTCCTTTTCGTCTACTGTGAAGTGAATGTCCAGGGCTTGGGCCCGGGTCACCTCATCGCTGATGCGGTTGACCCTGCTGTTGACTTTGCTGTAATCGATACGCAGGGCGGGCACCATGGCCGGTGAGAAACCTGGCATGGTGGCAGCTCGAAAGTTGTGTTTTGTAGCGAGCAGCTTCAACGGCGCGGTGGTGGAAAGCTGTGTGGGTGCCATGACGATCTGAACATCGGCCAGAATGTCTTCGATGGCAACGCGTTTATCCATACCAGCCAGTATGTCGGCAGTCAGGTCCTCTAACTCTGCATCCACCAAAACACCCCACGGAGGCAGATCCGCATTGTTGGAATGTACGTTGGGGTAGGCTAGCAACCCCACACTCTCCAAGCCCAGATCAGTTTTTACAGCATCCAACTCTTTGTACCATCCTTGTGCCAAGCCGCGGCGAGTGCGCCAAAGTTCGTTGTCGGGCAGTTTGTCATCGGGGACATCCACTATGAACAAAAGATGGCGGTCGTCTTGAGTCAGGGAAAAGACTGATTGTACCAGGGTTTTGAGCTCTTGAGCCTCCAGCTTATCGGTCATGGGAACCTCCACCTCACTAATAGATTGCCTGAGTTTTAGCTGTATGTCCCCCCCGTTTAATTTGGTCCTAGCTGGGCTTGCCATATCGGGGGGCTGAAAACTGCGCTAAGGCGGCTGTTGAAAATCGTTAATGCATTCGGTAATCCTTCCCCAATGAGTTGGCCACATTGATCAGAAGGCTTGAAAAGGGATCTTTTCCTGCGGTTTTCCAGTTGGACTGCCATTCATTCACCGAGCGCTGTTTTCTCATCCTAATTTTTGTGATTGATGAGCACCCAGTTTTCGTCCGGAACGCTTTCGGCTTTTTGGTAGCCACGTACCTCTCTATACCGCCATCCCCATTCTATTTCAAACCTGATTATCCGAAATAATCCATTCAATGCATAGAACTCAACCGCTTCGCGGTAGTATGACCCACCTTTCTTCCAATAACCCACTGATCCGATTTTATGATCGTTTTCTGTCGTCCTGATTCGATAAAATACTTCCAAAGCGTTTAACCCTAAAGTGCTGTTATGCAAGAGCGGTGTCACCTGGAATCGTCGTTTGCCGATTCTGATTGATAGTATTCATCAACTATCTTTAAAACATTTTGGCAGCCCTTGGATACTTATTGGAGATCACAGCTGAACCCAAACCTGAGATAAGAGAATAACTCTTCGTGGAATTGAAAAAACCTTTATTGCATTATTATGGAAATTGACCAATACAGCATTTCCTGCCACATACAACATCTTGTGTATCACATACAATTCAATAAGTTACCGATTTAATCATAAAGTCAGTTGAGTTACAAATATGTCACTTTGATAAAGTCTTCATTCCCGCCATTGATTGTCCGATTGCCATTTACATTTGCAGTCTTTTGTTTAGACAAAAAGACAACAAATCGTGTTTGCAACCAAATTCAAATTCCTAACTTAATATTTTGCTAGGCAGCCAGTTATTTCCCATTAAACAGACCCAGCACAACCAAAAGTAAAGATGTTCGGAACCAGCAACGCTTTTAAGATGCTTTTTCTCCAGAGATAGAAATGTCCAGACAGTTTTCCCGATAGCTCACTGGTCACCGTTTTCGGATTGAAGGGCGGACTCGAATTCTTCAATATATCTGTCCATTTCCGATTCTACAATAGGTGGCAATTCAAGTGAGCAATGACCTGAAATGATCTGTTGGAACTTCTCGGTTGCCATTTCTATCGCCGTCCTCCCGTTGCATCTTTCCAACCAGTCTTTACGCGATAGTCGGTTAAACAACCGGCTCTCCGATTGATTGCGCATGTGGTCGAATGTATGTTGATGTATCAGGTAGTTACCCCCGGGACCAATATCGACAATCACATCCAGGGCCATGTTCTCCGCGTCGATGGTTATGCCTTTTAACATCATCGCAATATTGCTCATGCATTCATGATCCATGACCAATTTTACGGGGCTGTGGGTTAATCCGGCTTCTATAGCACCGCCGCCGAACACAATGGAAGCCCCAGATAAGGAAGCCATAAGCGCGTTGTTAGCGTATTCGTAGCCAATTTGTGGATCGATGATTATTGAGTCGGAAACGCCGCAAGCCACCCGGCTAGGCAGTTGATGAAACCGACTCATCTGAGCCAAGCTGGCATTGATAATGGCAGCCTCAGGCGCACCCATTGCTGCCGTACCTGATCGTAAATCCATTATAGTCGAAGCGCTACCCATAGTCACTGGAGTACCTTTGCGAACAAGCTGGGCCAGCACCAAGCAGCTGAGCTGTTCTGCGAGACCCAAGGTGATAGTCCCAGCTAATGTTACTGGTGCGGTTCCACCGGCCAGAGGCATGATCATAACGACGATACCCAAGCCGGCTCGCGTGGCTGCGATGGCCACTTCGCAACAGTCCTTCCCTAGGGTTAAGGGGCTCGTAGGGCACACACTGGGTGTATAAAATGGTCTTTGACGCAACTCTTCATGGCCACCTACTGTCATTGCCAATAGCTCGATAATGCCAGCAAGGTTCTGGGCATTTCCCGCCCCCCCACTAATGTGTTTGCTGGTGTTTCGAACAATGGCATCCATACTGTGCAGAGCCTGTGCCGGCGGATATTTATCCCTTGGAGCAATGGTTCGCGCAACGGTTTTGATATTTTCTAGCGCATCCTGAAGCCCTGCCGATTGACTAAGATCATTTTTAGTTGAGAGCCGTAAGCTCCCGGTAATAGGGTCTAAAATATTTACACATTGGCCAAAAGCGGAGAAACCGACTTTTTTCGGCTGAGGAGCATAATCCTGATCAGGTGTGCGCCCATAGTAGATTATCTCTTTTGGTGCCGTTCGAATGGATTCCTCTACCAGATATGTGGGTAAGTAGACACGGAAAAAAGATTCCGACCGTGTGACCTTTGCACCGGCTCCGTGATAAAGATCCACAGCCTCTTCAGATTCAACTGTAAATCCTACTCTCTCCAAAACATCAAGTGATCCACGATGAATAGTGGTAAGTTCGTTCTGCGAAAAAGGTATTAGACCGAAACCGTTCGTAAAGGTCGTGCCTGTTTTGCGTTCCTGTAATACCATATCTTTCTCTCTTCAGTTATTTTGAGGCTCCGTCCATAAATAGATAGATGAAGTCAGTCAAATAATGAACATAACTCATTTCACATCTTCTGATTCGTTTTATCCGTCTTTTTTAAGCATATCTCCGGCGGCAGGTGCAAATTTTTCCCATATCGATAAACAATGACAAGCAAAAATTCTGCCATTTCGTTAGGAGTTTAAAAACGGAAAAGAGCATCGAATCCAGAAAAGGAGAGCAATCCACGTTTGGAAAAGCCTAAATTGTCAATTATATAATCAATTAATGGTTAATTGATATTGCTAAAATTTCAATTGAGTCATTTTTTTATACAAAGTAGTTCGGCTAATGCCGAGCAACGCCGCTGCTTTACATTTATTGTGGTTTGTTTTTTCAAGGGCAGAACGAATCAGGTAGACCTCATGTTCTTGTGTTTTCACACGGATTTCGTGTTTAAAATCGTCTACTTCCTCATCCGGATATTCACACATACTGTTTGAAATTTTATTCAGATCCGCAGCTTTGTTCCTTTGGTGGGTCGGGGAATATTCTTTTAAACGACGGTAATGAGTCTCAAAAACCTCCACGTTGAACTGCGATTGGCATAACAATACCGTTTGTTCCACAAAACTGATAAGCTGCCGAACGTTACCGGGCCATTCGTATTCAATCAATTTTTGCATGAATGGCCTGGGTATAAGCATCGGAGAGAGTTTGTACCGATGGGAAAGGGTCGTTATAAAATTTTCGATCAGTACGGCGATGTCTTCACCCCTTTCTCTAAGCGGCGGAATGTTTATCTGCAGAACGTTGATACGAAAAAATAAGTCCTCTCTGAAAGAATCGTTGATTATCTCATCGCTTAGCTCTTTGTTTGTGTTGGCGATCACTCTGATGTCAACCGGGATTAGCCTATCTCCGCCGATGCGCATAACCTCCCTTTCCTGAAGTACACGCAACATCAATGACTGTACCTTTAAGGATGTGGCCGAAATTTCATCCAACAGAATTGTCCCTTTGTGTGCCATTTCAAAAAGACCGGGTTTCCCTGATTTTTTCGATCCGGTAAATGCCCCACCTTCATAGCCGAACAACTCGCTTTCCAATAACTGTTCGGGTATGGCCGCACAATTAATGGAGACAAAAGCGTTATTTTTCCTCTTGCTGAGATTGTGAATCCCTTGAGCAATAATTTCTTTTCCGGTCCCGGTCTCACCCGTAACGAGAACCGTGCAATCAGTGGGGGCGAATTTTTCTATTGTGTCAATGATTTTACCCATAGCTGGACATGACCAGATTAAATCGTCGATTGTGTATTTGGCAACCAGCCCTTTTGTCAGGGACCGTCGAACTTCATTTTCAGAGCGCATGATTTTGGATGCATCCTGAAAAGTTGAAATGCACCCCACGACTTCATTTTCGAGAAAGACAGGCAAGTAGTTGAAGAGATAAAGCTGGTCGTTAATACGCTCCAGGCGGTCGACAATCGGCGTTTGCGTATCCAAAACACGACGATAGAGGCCCCATGGAAAATGATCACGATAGTCGGTGCTATCAATATTCAAATCACCGAGATTGAGGATTTGTCTTGCTTGGCTGTTGATGGTCATAATCATGCCGTCCTGGTCCACCGACACAATACCCTCGGCGACCGAATCGATGATATTATATAACCGACGCATGCGCGCTTTCTCCTTGCGGTTGGACAGGGCTACGGAAACGGCACTGTCAAGAGTGGTATTGATCGCTTCTACGGAAGCCTTGATTTCAACACCTTTCATGCCATGTCTTCTAGCAAAAGCGACACCTAAACCACCTCCGATAACCACATCGTAACCATTCTTTTTGGAATGGCGTATCAAATCGTTTAACGAGACGCTGTCAGAATAAATTCCCTGTTTGATCTCTACCGGGAAAAGTTGCCGGATGATTCCTATGTTGGACAGTTTTTCGCGGAAAATGGGAATCAAAACTCGCTTACCCAGCAAGGACGCCTCTCTCATGGCAGATAGTAGATCTAGAGAAGAGTGCGGAACGGAAATGACCGGTATTTTTAGGCGCTCCTGTAAAATATTGGATGTACCCGTATGGCTTACAATCACCTCCACTCCTTCTCTTGCCATGCTTTTCCCAACCGGTATTGCTTCCTCCAACCCTTTGACCTTTAACCACAGGTCATATTCAGGACTGTACTGCAGAAGTCTAATATGATTCGCCATGGAGGTGCTTGAAGTGATAATGCCGATTTTTATTCTGTTATCTTGCATACTATCCAGACTATATGATGCTGTATGTTAATTATTATATACAGAAGTGTTATCAATCATGAACATTATGTCAAGTATTACTTACATAATAGATACCTTCTACCATGTATGGTTCAAACCAGCCGTTTGTAATGAGGCATATACATCCACATTTATCCTGATCAGTTTGGAAATCAATCCATGGCACGGAACTTGCTCGATTTAGTCAAAAATATTGGTGGGCTATTCCACAGAGAGCTCATATTGAGATGAAATATGATTTAACATGGCTTCTGTGAGTTCTGAAATTTTGATCAACCTATATTTTGTAGAAGCCATACATGAATCACGCCAAACAATGAAGGGAGAACAACAGGCAATGAAACGAAACATCAAGGCGGGCAAAAGGTATGGCAGAGGATTGGAATTCAATGTCTTTTCCCAGGATGAGCTGAACGACATTCATGGCGCCACCTTGGAAGTGCTTCGAAAAACCGGTGTGTTTGTCGAGGACGAAACGGCACGCGAAATATTTTCAAGTGGCGGTGCCCTGGTCGACGATAAAACAAAGGTTGTCAGGGTACCATCGCATCTTGTGGAAGACGCTATTCGGTCGGCGCCCGAGGTCGTGCTGTTGGCTGGACGTAATCCCGAGAATGACATGCTTCTGGAAATGAACCGCGTTGGATTCGACTGTTTTGGTGAGGCCATACAGATTATCGATGCCCATACGCGCAAGATCAGGGAGCCGACCAAAGCAGATCTGGCCGATGCCACCAGACTAGTGGATTCCCTCGAACACATCGACATTTGCCACCGGTCCCTCGGGTGCCATGACGTACCACCGGCAGTGTCGGCAATTCACAATGCAGAAGCCTTGCTTTCCAACACTACCAAACACATTTTTTTGGCAGCCGGCAGCGGACGGATGTTGCGACAGATCATGAAGATGATTGGTGCAATTGTGGGTGGAGAGGACAAGATTGCAGAGCGTCCCATCATGACTTGCGGAACGTGTCCGGTCACGCCCCTGCGATTACCGCAAGACTGCTGCGAGATCGTCATCGAGTCTGCCAGGTCGGGTATGGTGACCAAATGTCTGTCCCAGGCCATGGCGGGTGGGTCATCACCAGTCACGATGGCAGGAACGTTGGTTTTGCACAATGCTGAAGTGCTGTCAACCTGTGTACTGAGCCAGTTGGTTCGAAAGGGCGCACCTTTTGTCTATGGCAGCTCGACATGTAGCATGGATCTGAGGTTCGGCACTGCCGTTGTTGGCAATCCAGAAACAGCATTGTTGAATGCAGGGATCGTTCAAATGACTCGCAACTACAAACTACCCTGTCAGGTTGCCGGCGGGTAGAGCGACAACAAAGTGTCTGATGCCCAGATGGGACATGAAAAGACGCTGACCGCTCTGCTCCCTGCATTGGCAGGTGCCAATGTAATTTACGGGCTGGGCAACACCGAAACAGGCGTCACCATGGACTACGGGCAGATGGTCATGGACAATGAATTGGCCGAGATGGTCAAATTCACCCTCCAAGGCATTCCCGTCAACGATGAAACCCTGGCCGTGGATGTCATTCACGACATCGGTCATAGTAAAGATTATCTGAGCCATGATCACACCATGGCCCATATGCGTACTGCCCAGACTTACCCTGACTTGATCGACAGGAGAATACGAGACGACTGGGAAGCAGCCGGCAGCAAATCCATTTACGAACGCTCGTGGGAAAAGGCCATGGACATTCTGAAGAATTATAAACCTGAACCATTGCCGGATGATGTTCAGAAAAACCTGCGGTCGATTGTGGAAGAGACGGAAGAGGAATTTGGCGTAAGAAAAAGGTAAGGTCCATGCTAACGGAAAAGTTGTCGCAATTCATTGTGGAAACCGATTTCGAAGACCTACCGGAACCAGTTGTAGAGCGGGCTAAGCATCACATTCTAGATTGTCTGGGTGTGATACTGGCTGGATCGAAACACCCGCTCGCCAGACAGATGTTAAACCATTTCCAGTCTTTGGGCGGTGCACGCCAGGCCGGTATTATCGGCTGCGCCTTCAAGACCTCGGCTCCCCAGGCCGCATTTGTGAATGCAACTATGGGGCATGTTCTGGACTTCGATGATGACAGCGACACCATGGTTTCACACCCCACCGTCACGATACTTCCGGCTGTTTTGGCCCTTGGCGAAAAGGGTTCATCAGGCAAGGACTTGCTGGCTGCCTACGTTCTGGGCTTAGAAGTCTGTGCCAGGATTGCTTCACAACCGGGCTTCCTGCCGGGGCATTATGAGGGGGGGTGGCATACAACATCCACACTCGGTGTTCTGAATTCAGTAGCCGGTAGCGCGAAGATTTTGGGCCTCGATGTGAATCAGGTCAGATCGGCATTCGGTATCGCTGCATCTGAAGTCAGTGGTTTGAGAATCAATTTCGGCAGTATGATGAAACCGGTACACGCCGGCAGTGCATCGGCCAAAGGCGTCAGCAGCGCTTTGCTGGCCAAGGCAGGCATAACGGCAAATCCGGATATTTTCGAGTGCTCCAAAGGCTTTTACGACCTTTACGGCCATCTCTCAACAGTAGACGAGGCGATTTTAACGGATAGCTTGGGTAAAGACTTTGATATTGTGACACCAGGAATGAATATCAAAAAGTATCCCTGCTGCTACTATACCCATGCTGCTATCGACGCGCTGTTTTTTCTGACCAAAAAATATCATCTGTCGCCGGATGATGTTCGCAAAATCCAATGCGGCATTTCGAGTATTGCTTTTGATGTTTTGAAATATGACGCACCCGCCAACGGTACCGAAGCCAAATTCAGCATGCCTTACTGCATGGCCAGGGCGCTTTTGGACCACCAGGTTCTTATCGAAGATTTTGGTGATGAAAGGGTAAACAATGCCGATGTTCGAAAATGGATGAACATTGTCGATAAGATTGTTGAGCCGTTCATGGATGAACCGGGGAAATCGCTGGGGGTATGTCTGCAGGTCACGACCATGGATGGGCAAACCCATACCCATGAGATCATCAAAGCCCTGGGCGGTGCTGAAAATCCGCTCCCATGGGATGCGGTGGTGTCGAAGTTCAAAACCTGTGCATCGCGGGTTTTGGATGAAAAGGATTCTTCGAAGATCGTTTCAGATATTGAACATCTGGAGGAGGTAGCGCACATCGGGGATATTCTCGACACGCTGTCAAAGGGGTCCTGAGGGCCTGATACTGGTTTTTCCTCGAAAGGGAGTGTTTGTTCCATAACTTTAGAAAACACAAAAATTTCAATTAAGCACCTAAATTAGGAGTATGAAACCCATGGATAAAAGCACCAAAACGCTGTTGAAGGAAGTGGACGAGTATCTTTTACCGCTGCCGAGCTATCCGCCGTTTATCGTAAAGGGCCGGGGGATGACCGTCGAGGATCAGGAAGGCAATACGTATATGGATTTCATGGCCGGACCGGGGGTAGTCAATACCGGGCACTGCCATCCCGACATTGTCGAAGCCGTGACACGGCAGATCGGCAACCTGACTCAATGCCCCGGCAATACCCACAACCTTGAATCGATTGACCTGGCCAGAAAACTGGCTGAAATCACGCCCGGTGATCTTAAAAAGGTCTTTTTCTGCAACAGTGGTGCAGAAGCGGTCGAAGGGGCCGTAAAAATCGCCAAGAAATACGCCTCCTGCAACGGGAAGCTCGGCCTTGGGACCGTGGCCCTGGAGCACAGTTTTCACGGCAGGCTCTCTTTTTCGCTCTCCTTGACTGGCATGACCGGTCGGAAAAAGGGTCTGAGCAACTTTATTCACCCGGGAAGTTACCATATTATGGCGCCCTATTGTTACCGGTGTAAATTGAAGTATCCTTCTTGCGATCTCTATTGCGCCCAGAGCCTTGAGGATTTTTTCCTGACGCACCTGCCCGCGGATGCAGTGGCCGCCTTCATCTGCGAGCCTTTGATGGGCGTAGCTGGGGCTATCGTCCCTCCGCAGGGGTATCATCAAAAGATACGTGAGATATGCGACAGGCACGGGGTGCTGTTGATATACGATGAGGTGTTTGCCGGTTTCGGGCGAACCGGAAGGATGTTCGCCGGCGAGCATTTCAATGTAACACCGGATATCATGACCATGGCCAAGGGTGTTGGAGCAGGTTTTCCCCTGGGTGGTGTGATCACGACACCAAAGGTAGGAGCAGCCATCGAGGTCGGGGATAACTATACGACCTACGGCTGGAACAATGTCGTGGGGCTGACAGCTGGGTTGAAAGGCATCGAGGTTATCGAAAAAGAGAATCTTGTCAAAAATGCCGAAACCGTGGGTGCCTACTTTCTGGATCGATTGAAAGAGACAGTGGAGACCTATCCTTTTCTGGGCGAAGCCAGAGGTCTTGGCCTTTTCTTGGGTGTCGAGGTGGTCAAAGACAAAGCCAGCCGATCCCCCGATGCCGATCTTGCGAAAAGGATCAAAACCGGTTTGATGAAGCGTGGTCACCTGATTGGTGTTACCGGAAACTATTCCTGTGTCATGCGTATTACGCCGCCGCTGATCGTCACCAAAGATCAAGTAGACCAGTTCATACAGAGTTGGAAAGAATCACTGGATACCCTTCAATGAAACCTTTGTCGAACAAGCCAACCTTTCCAATCGGCGGCTATCACCGAAAACTGCTGCGTGTGGATCTCACTAAAGGATCTGTCCGGTCCGAAGAGATTCCAACCCATATACTGGAAAATTACATCGGTGGTACTGGTTTGGGAATTTACCTGCTCTACACTGAAGTTCCACCCCGAACATCACCCATTGAGGCTGAAAACAAGCTAATTTTCAGCACGGGACCCCTGACAGGAACACTGGTACCAGGCTCCGGGACCTATGCGGTGATTTCCAAAAGCCCCTTGACAGGATTTGCGGCAGCTGCCCAGGCCAACGGGTTTTTCGGAGCGCGGTTAAAGGCTGCCGGCTACGATGCCCTGGTCGTGGAGGGACATTCTTCCTCACTGGTTTACCTGCATATCAGCCAACGCAATGTCGAACTGATACCAGCCGAATTTGTGAAAGCTAAAGGAGTGTTTGAAACCGAGCGATTATTAAGGGGGCACCACGGTGAAAAGGGATTTGAACGACGCATCAGTGTGGCAGCCATTGGGCCGGCTGGCGAACATGGTGTAAGATATGCCGCCATTGGCAGCGATGGCGGGCATATGGTGGCTTCAGGGGGATTGGGGGCTGTGATGGGATCTAAAAATCTCAAAGCCATCGTGGTGGAGGGTGGTGGCCCCGTACCCATTCATCCGGACCGGGTCGGTGATTTTAAGGCGGCTGTTCAACAGTGGCGGGAGGAAGCCGGGGCTACCGGCCTTGGAAAAACCGTTCACGAAAAAGGTACCCTCGGCCTGTTCAAAGCTTATCATGACAAGGGTTGGGTCCCGGTAAAGAATTTAACCACCAATCAGTTGCCTGATGAAGCACTGGAGCAGTTGGACTGGTCGTACATGCGCAATACTTTGTATGAAAAGGTGCCTAAAGCTTGCCATGCCTGCACTTTTCGTCACTGCCACACCGTCCGGGTTAAGGAAGGACACTACAAAGGGATTGTGGGTGAGGAGCCTGAATACGAAATTCTCGCAGGCTTCGGGCCTAACTGGGGGATTCATGATCCAGGCGCTATTACAATGCTCAATAATCTGAACGA